>NZ_CAXAPL010000019.1:0-117016 GCF_963970845.1 Pseudomonas sp. RA_105y_Pfl2_P56 | reverse complement strand
AGGTGTTGACCCAGCTCCGCGCCAAGGGCTCGCTCGATAAGCGCCTTTTTGAACGCCATCGACGCATCCTGAATCGCTTCGGCGCTCATTGGGCCTTTAACGAACTGATCAATCAGCTCTTTCGGGACCGAAGGAAACTGGGGTTTGACCTCCGAGGCCGGTTTCTTTTTGGTCGGCATACATGCTCCTTTTCAACATGTTATGCCCGAACACAAAATTTCTGACAGTCTCACGTTGGCAGCTCCAATGACTCTAGGAGCTTCACCATGATCAAACCAACACCCAACCCACCCGAAACCGACCCCACCTCCCCCTACGAATCCCTCGATTCAAAAAAACTCCACGAAGCCGCCGACCGCGCCCTCGATCACTACCTCTGCCCACCCAGCTCCACCCCACCGCCACGCAAAACCCGCCGGATGTACGCCGTCACCGCCGACTTCAAAAACCAGGAGCTGCTGGCCGATGCCAGCGAAACCCTCGCCTCAGCCAGAACC
Source organism: Pseudomonas sp. RA_105y_Pfl2_P56 (assembly GCF_963970845.1). Classification (NCBI taxonomy): domain Bacteria; kingdom Pseudomonadati; phylum Pseudomonadota; class Gammaproteobacteria; order Pseudomonadales; family Pseudomonadaceae; genus Pseudomonas; species Pseudomonas sp. RA_105y_Pfl2_P56. The sequence goes on along the minus strand of NZ_CAXAPL010000019.1, from coordinate 116,519 downwards.
ATCGCCCATGACTTCGCCCACCTCATACCCGCGTCGCAGCGCAGGACGCTGTTGGGGATTGCGCAATTGATCATGCTGGGAGAGCTGGCGGTTAATCGGGTGATGGATAATCTGGAGTTGCCGCAGTAGCGACACGCGATGATCGTTCCCACGCTCCTGCGTGGGAATGCCTCAACGGACGCTCTGCGTTCGGCTTTGGAAGGGACGCGGAGCGTCCCGGGCTGCATTCCCACGCAGAGCGTGGGAACGATCACAGGCATAAAAAAACCGCCGCCCCGTTGAATCGGGGCGGCGGTTTTTACGCGGGTTACTTCGCAGTCAAAATCTGCTTGGGTGCAATATTGCCGAAGCTCAGTTGCTTGCCGTTGACGTAGCGCGTACCCCGCAAAACTTGCTCACCTTCGACCTCAACGAAGTCCTCATCCATGTACATCAGCACGACTTTGGTGATCGGCGCAATGACGCCCGGGATCGTCACATCACTTTGCAGCAGATTGAGCGCCCAATGAAACTGGATGACCGGCAGTTCACCGATTTTGATCTGGCAAGTGTCATCCAGCGACTTGAAGTCTCTGCGTGCAGTCACGCGTAGCTTGCGCCCGACCGGCACAAACTTCGGCTTGCCATAACGCACCCGCCGTTGAGGACCGGTCGCCCATTGATCGTTGTAATACCCGGCCGAGGTGAAGAGCCCGAACAACGCCTGGCTGTCGCTGATTTTTCCAGCCGCATCGAACAGGTAGTTGTAGGAGTAGTGGTCAGCCAAACCATCCAGCTCGGGCCTGATGGCGTTGACCGGACTGCCGAGGTAGTCCGGGATATAGGCGTTGGCCATTTGCACAAAGTGGGTAAAGTCCAGATCCATGTCGAAGGTGACCTCGTAACGAATGGAGTTTTCCTTCGGGTTTTCCTCCAACCGCCCCGAAACATACTCCAGGGTCATCCCTTCAAGCTTGCGATAGATACGCTCTGCCATGATCGTGCTCCGAAACTGCGGAGAAATTCCGCAATCCATGTCATCGATTTTCACGGCAGCCGTCTACTGTCAGAACTAACAGGTACAGGGGCATTCCAGACAGACGGTAACCGTCAGAAAACCCGGCGCTGCGGCAAATCATTCTTGAGCGAATCAAGGTGACGACGGATCTGGTAGCCGGGGATTTCAGTAAGGACCACCTTTTGACCCAGATAATTTTCCGCTCTTTTGCCTTTTAAACTCAGTTGTTTAAAAGACACCTCCAGACACGCCTTTGAGGCTACAAATTCTTGCGCCTTTGCCTACAGCTACGCCAGAATCCGCCGGCTTGTGCGCTTTGGGGTCGGGTTCTATTGTGGGTCGGTCGCTGATGAATCAGCGATCGGGTTTAGCGACTCGGACCATCTCAGTGCATCAGCGTTCGTGGCTTCGTTGTGGGACTGTTCGCCCGCAATTACGTTATGGCGGCTGTATGCGGGAGACCTTTGGGTCTACCGGGGTGCCTGTGACCGGTTCGCTAACCTGCGTACAGCTGCCACCTTCACTTGTTTAGCGACAGGGAAAGAGTGGCTCCATAACCTCAGGAGCTTCACCATGATCAAACCAACACCCAACCCACCCGAAATCGATCTCGCCTCCCCCTACGAATCCCTCGATTCAAAAAAGCTCAACGACGCCGCCGAACGCGCGCTCGATCACTACCTCTGCCCACCCGGCTCCACGCCGCCGCCACGTAAAACCCGCCGGATGTACGCGGTCACTGCGGACTTCAAAAACGAGGAACTACTGGCCGATGCCAGCGAAACCCTCGCATCCGCCAGAACCATCGCCCATGACTTCGCCCATCTCGTACCGGCGTCGCAACGCAGGACGCTGCTGGGTATTGCGCAACTGATCATGCTGGGAGAGCTGGCGGTGAATCGGGTTATGGATAATCTGGAGTTGCCGCAGTAGCGACACGCGATGATCGTTCCCACGCTCCTGCGTGGGAATGCCTCAACGGACGCTCCGCGTTCGGCTTTGGAAGTGACGCGGAGCGTCTCGGGCTGCGTTCCCACGCAGAGCGTGGGAACGATCATAAAAAACCGCCGCCCCGTTCAGCGGCTTTGCAATCGATCGCTCAATACCGAAGGATCTTCACTTTTCCATTTTTGCTTTTGGGCAATTCGAACTCGACCTCGCCGCCCACTTTGACGTTCGCCTGTTGGGCATCGGCCAATCGAATGCTGAATCGGTATTCTTTGGCCGTCAGAAAAAAACCCGTGGCCTCAGCAAAGGAAATACATCGTCCCGAGGGCTTCGGCGTGATGGTGCCCCTTCCGGTTTTTTCGTCATAACTGCTGAAAATACCTTTCATTGTCGTGCTCCCTTGCACTCGCTCGCGTGACCGCGTCAGGTTCGCGGCGCCACCTTGCATCAAACTGCAAAATAGCGGCGAGCGCACCTGTCAGAGTTGACAGTAAAGGGGAGTCTCAGACCAATGGCGGCACAGCAACGTCAGGAATCGCGGCGCAGATCCGGCGGAATCGGCAGGTCGTCCTTGAGCGGATCCGGACGCTTGCCCTTGCCCGCGCGGTACTGGCGGATCTGGTAGACGTAGGCCAGGACTTGGGCCACCGCCAGATACAGCCCACCGGGGATTTCCTGATCGAGTTCGGTGGAGTAGTAGATCGAACGCGCCAGCCCCGGCGATTCGAGGAGCATGACGTTGTTGGCCACGGCGATTTCGCGAATCTTCAGTGCGAGGAAGTCGCTGCCCTTGGCTAACAGTATCGGCGCGCCGCCCTTTTCGGAGTCGTATTTGAGCGCGACGGCGTAGTGGGTCGGGTTGGTGATGACCACGTCGGCGTCGGGAATTGCCGCCATCATCCGCCGCTGGGACATTTCGCGCTGGGTCTGGCGAATGCGCTGCTTGACCTCCGGCCGCCCCTCCTGATCCTTGTGCTCGTCGCGCACTTCCTGCTTGGTCATCAGCAGTTTCTTGTGGGCTTCCCAGAGCTGCACCGGCACGTCGACGGCGGCGATGATGATCAGGCCACAGGCCAGCCACAACGCACTCCAGCCGACCAGCGTGACGCTGTGAATGATGGCCATTTCAAGCGGCTCGTGGGCGATCCGCAAAAAGTCGTCGACGTCCGCCGACAACACCGCCAACGCCACGCCCAAGGTAATCAGAAACTTGGCCAGCGCCTTGAGCAGTTCGACCACCGCCTTGAACGAAAACATCCGCTTCAGGCCCGACGCCGGGTTCATCCGACTGAACTTGGGCGCCATGGAGCCCGCCGCAAACAGCCAGCCCCCGAGGGAAATCGGCCCGATCAGCGCCGCCAGCAGCAGGGTGATCATGATCGGCTGGATCGCCAACAGCGCCATCTGGCCCGACTGCAACAGAAACGCGCCCATGGAGCCCTGATCCATGATTACCTCACGGGACAGCGTGAAGTTCAGGCGCATCAGCTCCATCAAGTCTTCAGCCAACATGCCGCCGAACACCAGCAGCGCGCCGGCACCGGCCATCATCACGGCAAGGGTGTTGAGTTCTTTGGAACGAGCGATCTCACCCTTCTCGCGGGAGTCCTTTTTACGTTTTTCCGTGGGGTCTTCTGTTTTGTCCTGACCACTTTCGCTCTCCGCCATGACTCAGCGCGCCCGTGCCAGTTCGCGTAACAACTGCAAGGCCTCGGTGGCCAGCGGTTGATACTGATTGAGAATATCCGCCAGACCAACCCAGACGATGAACAGCCCGAGCACCAGAGTCAGCGGGAAACCGATGGAGAAAATGTTCAATTGCGGCGCGGCACGGGTCATCACGCCAAACGCGATGTTGACCACCAGCAGCGCAGTGACCGCCGGCAATACCAGCAATAATGCAGCCCCCAGCACCCAGCCGAGTTTGCCGGCCAGCTCCCAGTACTGCGCGGTCATCAAACCGCCGCCGACGGGCAGCGTGGTGAAGCTTTCGGTGAGGACTTCGAACACTACCAGATGGCCGTTCATCGACAGGAACAACAGGGTCACGAGCATGGTAAAGAACTGCCCGATCACCGCCACCGAGACGCCGTTGGCCGGGTCGACCATCGAGGCGAAGCCCATACCCATCTGTATCGCGACGATCTGTCCGGCCACGGCAAACGCCTGAAAGAACAACTGCAGGGAAAACCCCAGAACGGCGCCGACCAGGATCTGCTCGGCAATCAGCAGCAAACCGCTGAGATCCAATGGGCTGACCGCCGGCATCGGCGGCAGGCTCGGCGCAATGCACACGGTGATGGCCACGGCGAAATACAAGCGTATCCGGCGCGACACCAGGGTCGTGCCGAACACTGGCATCACCATGAGCATTGAGGCGACGCGAAACAGCGGCAACATGAACGAGGCCACCCAGGTACTGATCTGGGTATCGGTCAGCTGAAGCAGCGATTGCATGGCTTAGCCGATGACCATCGGTATGTTTTTGTACAACTGGATGATGTATTCCATGAACGTCTGCACGATCCAGGGGCCTGCGACGATCAGGGTCACCAGCATCACCAGCAGACGCGGCAGGAAGCTCAGGGTCTGTTCGTTGATCTGGGTCGCGGCCTGGAACATCGCCACCATCAAACCGACCAACAGGCTCGGCACCACCAGAATCGCAACCATCAATGTAGTCAGCCACAGTGCTTCACGAAAGATATCGACGGCGACTTCTGGCGTCATGGCGAGACACCTCCGAAACTGCTGGCCAGGGTGCCGATGATCAGCGCCCAGCCATCGACCAGCACGAACAGCATGATCTTGAACGGCAGCGAAATGATCAGCGGCGAAAGCATCATCATACCCATCGCCATCAGCACACTGGCCACGACCAGGTCGATGATCAGGAACGGGATGAAGATCATGAAACCGATCTGGAACGCGGTTTTAAGCTCCGAAGTGACAAACGCCGGTACCAGAATCGTCAGCGGCGCCTGATCAGGCGTGGCGATGTCGGTACGTTTGGACAGACGCATGAACAGCTCAAGGTCGCTGGAACGAGTCTGCGCGAGCATGAAGTCCTTGATCGGCACCTGCGCCTTTTCCACCGCTTGCTGAGCGGTGAGTTTTTCCGCCAGATACGGCTGCAAGGCATCGTTGTTCACCCGGTCGAACACTGGCGCCATGATGAACATCGTCAAAAACAGCGCCATACCTGTGAGGATCTGGTTCGACGGTGTCTGTTGCAGGCCAAGGGCCTGACGCAGAATCGAGAAGACGATGATGATCCGGGTGAAACTGGTCATCAGGATGACCGCCGCCGGGATAAAGCTCAGCGCGGTCATGATCAGCAGAATCTGCAGACTGACCGAATACTCCTGCGCGCCGTCGGCGTTGGTGCCCAGCGTGATTGCCGGGATCGACAACGGATCGGCGGCGAACGCCAGTGGCGCGGCCAGCAACAGGGCCAGCGTCAAGACGATGCGTAGCGCACCCATTACTTCGTATCCTTCTGATCCTTGCCGAGAATCTTCAGCAGATGCTGAGCAAATTCAGGGGTCGCTTTTTCACGGGTCGCAGGCACTTCGACCGGTTCCTTGAGCACATGCAGCGCGGTGATGGTGCCGGGGCTGAGCCCAAGCAAAATCTGCTCGTTGCCGACCTGCACCAGCAGCAAGCGGTCACGCGGACCGAGTGCGCGTGAACCGATCAGTTCGATCACTTGCCCCTTGCCGGCAGGTCCGGCCTGCTGGACCCGGCGCAACAGCCAGGCAAGGAAGAAGATCACGCCCAGCACCAGCAACAGGCCAAACACCAGTTGCGTCAACTGCCCGGCCACGCCGCTGTTGACCATTGGCGCGGTGGCGGCAGGCACCGTGGTGGCTGTCGACGGTTCGGCGGCCAGCACGCTCAGCGGCAATGCCAGCAAAGCCCAGAGAAACCGTTTCACTCAGCGCAGCTTCTTGATGCGTTCGCTTGGGCTGATCACGTCGGTCAGGCGGATGCCGAACTTCTCGTTGACCACGACCACTTCACCGTGAGCGATCAGGGTGCCGTTGACCAGCACATCCAGCGGCTCACCCGCCAGACGATCGAGCTCGATCACTGACCCCTGGTTCAGTTGCAGCAGATTGCGAATGTTGATGTCGGTACTGCCCACTTCCATCGAGATGGACACCGGGATATCCAGGATCACGTCCAGGTTCGGACCGTCCAGTGTGACCGGGTCGTTATTCTTCGGCACGCTGCCAAACTCTTCCATCGTCAGACGGTCGGAGCTCGATGCGCCGGCATCAGCGGCCAGCAAGGCGTCGATGTCAGCCTGGCCGTCGCCAGTCTCTTCCAGGGCAGCAGCCCATTCATCGGCCAGTGCCTGATCGTCCTGGGCGTTCATATCGTCGTTCATCATTTGTCCTCGGCGGGCAAAAATTCAGCTAAATGTGTGGGGGTGAGAGCGCCGCTTCAGCGACGCTCGATGGGCTCGATTACCTGCAACGCGAGGTTGCCTTTGTGCGAACCCATCTTGACCTTGAAGGCTGGCACGCCGTTGGCGCGCATGATCATGTCTTCCGGCATTTCAACCGGGATCACATCGCCCGGCTGCATGTGCAGGATGTCGCGCAGCTTCAACTGACGGCGAGCAACGGTGGCGCCGATCGGTACGTCGACATCGAGCACGTCCTGGCGCAGGGCGTTGACCCAGCGTTCGTCCTGATCGTCGAGATCGGACTGGAAACCGGCGTCGAGCATTTCGCGCACCGGCTCGATCATCGAGTACGGCATGGTCACGTGCAGATCGCCGCCACCGCCATCGAGTTCGATGTGGAACGTGGAGACCACAATCGCTTCGCTCGGGCCGACGATGTTGGCCATGGCCGGGTTCACTTCCGAGTTGATGTACTCGAAATTGACTTCCATGATCGCCTGCCAGGCTTCTTTCAGATCGACGAACGCCTGCTCCAGCACCATGCGCACCACGCGCAGTTCGGTCGGGGTGAACTCACGCCCTTCGATCTTGGCGTGACGGCCGTCGCCGCCGAAGAAGTTGTCCACCAGTTTGAACACCAGTTTGGCGTCGAGGATGAACAGCGCGGTGCCGCGTAAAGGTTTGATCTTGACCAGGTTGAGACTGGTCGGCACGTACAGCGAGTGCACGTATTCGCCGAACTTCATCACCTGCACGCCACCGACGGCAACGTCCGCCGAGCGGCGCAGCATGTTGAACATGCTGATACGTGTGTAGCGGGCAAAACGCTCGTTGATCATTTCCAGGGTCGGCATACGCCCGCGGACGATGCGATCCTGACTGGTCAGGTCGTAGCTTTTGACACTGCCGGGTTCGGCAGCGTTATCGGTCTGTACCAGACCATCGTCGACGCCATGCAACAACGCGTCGATTTCATCCTGGGACAGCAGATCCTGCACGGCCATGTCGTGTTCCTACTGCAGTACGAAATTAGTGAAAAGCAACTGTTCGATCACCACTTTGCCCAGCTCTTTCTGCGCCACTTCCTGGACGCTGGCTGTGGCCTTCTGGCGCAACATCTCTTGCCCGACCGGGGTCGCCAGAGTGGCAAAATCCTGACCGGAGAAGAGCATCACCAGGTTATTGCGGATCACCGGCATGTGCACTTTGAGCGCTTCCAGATCGGCCTGATTACGCGCCAGCATGGTGATACTCACCTGCATGTAGCGCTGACGGCCGTTCTGGTTGTAGTTGGCGACGAATGCCGGCGCCATCGGCTCGAAAATCGCCGGTTGCTTACCAACCGGAACAGTCTCGGCCGCCTCGGCAGATTTGCTCTGGGCACTGTGCATGAAGAACCAGGTCGCCCCCACAGACGCGCCGATGGCCAGCAGCAATGCCAGCACGATCACAATGATCAGCTTGAGTTTGCCTTTGGTTGCAGGGTCTTTTACTGCTGCTGTTTCGCTCTTCGCCATGCCAATAATCCGTCACTATTCGGGTTTTCACAGTCGCACGGCAAGGCAAGAGCAAGTGTTATGCCAGAAGTGTCGGAGCAAATTGGGAGAACACACAAAACCAATGTGGGAGCGGGCTTGCTCGCGAATGCAGTGTGTCAGCCAACATTAATGTTGAATGTCATTGCGCATTCGCGAGCAAGCCCGCTCCCACAGAGGGTACTGGGTTGTGTCAGGCGTAGTAGTCGACGGCGCTGGAGCCAATCACGCTGGTGGTCTGCGCGGCAGCTTCGGCCACGCTGACAGGCGCCAATTCTTCATCCGCCGAGTCCAGTCGACCACCGGCAGCACTGGTGCGACCGCTTTGGCCCTGCTGCGCCTGATCCTGACCTTGCTGCCCCTGCCAGCCACGGTTCTGGTCAGACACATTGACGTCGACCTGCCCCATACCTTGCTGGGCGAACATCTCGCGCAGACGATGCATCTGCCCGTCCAGCGCCTCACGCACACTCGGGTGTGCACTCATGAACGTCACCTGAGTCTGCTGGTCCGGAACCATATTGACCCGGATATCCAGACGCCCCAGTTCAGCCGGCTGCAACTGAATATCCGCCGCCTTCAGATTGGCGCTCGACAGATACATGACGCGGTTGACCACTTCTTCAGTCCAGCCGCTTTGATGCATGGCGATTGGCTGACTGACCGGCACGACGTTGGCGGTCTTAGGCGTGGCTGCCTGGGTCAGTGCCGCCAGACGGTTGGCGAAGTCGTCGACCCGAGTGTCACTGGTGGCGGATTTGAGGTCTTTGAGCCCGTCGTCGATCAGGCCGCTGAAAGCCTTCTCCCCACCCTGACTGGTACTGTCCTTGTCGGCCTGCACATCGAGCATGCTGGCCATGCCCGCGGCGAAGTTCTGCGCCGAGGTCAATTCACCGTCGGCCTGAGCCTGTGCGGGCGCAGCTTTGGGTTGCGCCTGACTGGCAGAGGAAATGTGTCCGCCCTGCTCCATCGCCATGCGCACCACCGGGAGCGAGTCGAGGGGATCGGCTGCCGGGTCGAAATCACTGTCGGCGGTGGCCGAAGGGTCCTTGACCGCACTGGGCTGCAAGGCTACTGCCGGGGTATCGGTTTTGGTGGAAGGTGTCGCTTCGACAACCGGGGCCGGCCCCACAGGAGCCGTGACGACCGGTTGCACGCTTTCTGCCAGTGCCGGATCGACCGGTGTAGCGTCCGCCACTGGGGCCTGAGCGGTGTCCGGGCTGTCGTCGCTGTTGTTTGTCTTGTCGTCGGCTGCCGGTGTTTTGTCGGCAGGCAAGTCATTGCCGCTATCGGCAACCGTCGGTTGTGCGGCGGCAGCCGAATCCTTGCCAACGTCCGTTTTACCGCTGTTGTCAGCAACCTTGTCACGCGCCGGTTTAATCGCCATGTCGGGGGTTGCGGCAGATTTTCTCGGGCCTTGATCGGCAAACACTTCAGCGAAGCTTGAGGCCTTGCCCCCGGCGTCCAGGGCCATTGCCGACGACTTGGCAGAGGCAGCTTGAGCCTTCGCCTGAGCGGCGCTCTGAAGAAGAATGTTGGGGGTCGCAGGCATAAAACGGTCTCCGCTGCACTGGGATCGTAGGTACAGTTGACCGAGATATCTGCAAGTGCCGGGCCAGTTTTGTCCGGCGCCGAAGAAAAGCGCCGGACGGTGGGAGTCAGTGAGTCAGCGCTTGCTGTCGCTCTTTTTCGTAGACAGCGCTTATAAACTCAAACTCGCCAATGATATCGGCGATCAGTTGGGCAATTTGCGTCGCACTCTTGTCCTTGGCTTCGGCTTCCAGTTCACGACACAGTTCAGCCAATCGAATGGCTCCCATGTTACTGGCACTGCCCTTGAAACTATGGGCAACGTCCGACAGCGCTTTGGCGTCGACGGTGACTTGAAGATCGTCCAGACGCAGCCTGGAGTCGGCCAGAAAGGTATCCAGCAGTTCCGGGTAACCTTCCTCCATGACTTCGCGCAGGACGCTCAGCGTTTCGTGATCCACATGTTCGTCAGTCACTTGCTCACTCCTTGATCAAGAATTGCGCGGATTATGCACCAACCCCCCAGGAAAATTCCACGCGGGCACTACGGCCCTGGTCCGACCAGCTCGCGTTGCGCCCCAATTGGCGGATCAAGCTGACACCACGCCCCGACAGACGGACATCTTCGATTGGCCGATCCATCACCCGGGCAACATCAAACCCCTTGCCACTGTCTTCAACCCGAATGACCAGACAGCCACCTGAACCTTGCGGCTGCACCTGTAGATGTACGCGGACATAACCGTCCTGCAATGCTTCCAGACGCGCATTGCGCTGTTCATAGTAGCGGGCGAATCCGGCAGCATCGCGTTTGAGACTGGAATCCAGCCCCAACACTCCGTGCTCCAGTGCATTGGAATACAACTCGGCGAGCACGCTGTACAACGCGCCGCTTTGCGCTCGCAACCCATGCACTTCGAGCAGCAACTGCAACAGGTATGGCAATGGATTGAAACGCTTGAGCGTAGCGCCGCGAAACTCGAAGCTCACCGACCAGTCCAGCGGGCACGACTGGCCGCTGTCCGAATACATCGGCTGCGAAGGATTGGCCTGCACTGGCTCCAGCAGGCTGATCTCGACCATGCTCACGTCATCACGCGCCTCACCACGAAAATCGCACAGCGCCCGCTCGATATCCTCGAACAACCGATCAGGCTCGCGATTGGCAGCAAACACCTGCTGCAAACGCTCGACACCGAACAGTTGATCATGGGCATTGCTGGTGTCGATCACCCCGTCGGACAACAGGAAAACCCGATCACCGACAGCCATCGGATAGACTTGCGTACTGTCATCGAACGCTTGCGGACTCAGAACGCCCAGCGGCAGATGCTGCGCGGCCAACGGAATACGCTCGCCGCTGGCAATCCGGTGCAGATAGCCGTCAGGCATGCCGCCGTTCCAGACCTCCACCGAACGCCTCTGGAAACTCAGGCACAGCAGCGTTGCGCAGCAAAACATGTCCACCGGCAAAATACGCTTGAGCTTGGCATTCATCTCTCGCAGGGTTTCGGCCAGGCCGTAGCCCTTGGCCGTCATGCCGTAAAACACTTCGGCCAACGGCATGGCACCCACCGCGGCCGGCAAACCGTGGCCGGTAAAATCGCCTAACAGCAAATACATGTCGCCCGCGGGGGTGTGCGCCGCCAGCAGCAGGTCACCATTGAACAGCGCATAGGGCGATTGCAAATAGCGGATATTCGGCGCACTCAGACAACCGGAATGCGCGACCTTATCAAACACCGCTTTGGCGACACGTTGCTCGTTGAGCAAATAATGGTGATGTTTGGCAATCAGGTCACGCTGTTGCAGCACAGTGGCCTGCAAACGGCGCAACCGATCCATCGCCTTGATTTTGGCGGCGAGGATGACCTGGTTGTAGGGCTTCGCCAGAAAGTCGTCACCCCCAGCCTCAAGGCAACGCGCCAGGGCTTCACTTTCGATCAGCGACGTGAGGAAGATGATCGGCACCAGGGTTTCCCCTGCCAGCGCCTTGATCTGTCGCGCGGCCTCGAAACCGTCCATCACCGGCATCATCGCGTCCATCAGGACAAGACTGGGTTGCTGACGGCGGAAAATATCGACGGCTTCGGCACCGTTGGCCGCCGTGAGCACTTCATGGCCCTGACGACGAACGATGGTCGACAGCAGCAACCGGTCAGCGGCGCTGTCTTCGGCGATCAGGATCGTCAGCGGCTCTTGCGCCTGCATGGTCGTCAACTGATGTCGAAGAGCTTGTCAAAATTGGAGATGGCGAAGATCTTGCGCACATCGCAACTACTGTTAACCACCCGCACATCCGAGTGATCGCCGCCCGCGTGATCACGCAGCAGGAGCAGCATGCCTAGTGCAGAGCTGTCGAGATAGGTGGCGTCTTTGAGGTCGACCACAATGGACTCAGGCTTAGGGCTGAGCGTCTCATAAGAATCGCGAAAATCCTTATGACGATCGAAATCGAACCGCCCCTTAATCCAGATCGTCAGTTTTTGACCATCAGGAGATACTTCTCTAACGACTGACATTGACTGGCTTCCTTGTCATTGCGAACGTGTACAAGGTTTAGCACTTGGCATGCGCAGGAGCAAGGCGCAATACACGATCAAATACATGTACGAGCTTGAGGTACTTATTTTTAGTAAGGATCATGTCGGGGTAGACGTTGGGACAACTCGTCGAGCAACTTCTGCTCGCGTTTGTCTTCAAGGCGCTGCGCCTCCTCGCGATAGCGCTGCACCAGTTTGCGCAGGCCTTCAACTTTGGCGAAGGCCTGCTGCCAAGCCTCACGCGCCTTGTCCAAATTATTCTGATGCCAGACCAGGCTCTGGCGCTGCTGATCAACGGCGGTGTCGAGTTGCGCCAGAAACCCCTGAAACCCTAGCAGCCATTGCCCGCTAACACCGGTGCTGCCGCGCACAATCCATTGCTGCGAGTAATCCAGGCGAAAGGCATGCAGGTCGGCGAGCTTGCTTTCGGCTACCTTCACTTGCCCCTGGAAATAGCCCAAACGCTGCACGGCGGTTTTCTCGGCTTGCTCGGCCATGTCCACTACCGGCGCCAGGCGCGCTGCTCGGCTGACAGCCATGGCCGGTTATCCGCCCGCCGCTGGCGCGAAGAGGGTTTCAAGATAGGCTTGGCTCTCCCCCATGTTGATGCTGTCGTTCAGCCCCTGACGCTGATACCTGACCAATTGTGGTTGCAGGGAAATCGCCAGATCGGTCTCGCGGTCACCACCTGCAACATAAGCGCCGACGCTGATCAGATCGCGACTCTGCTGATAACGCGACCATAGCTGTTTGAAATACTGCGCGCGCTGCATGTGTTCCGACGACACCACCGCTGGCATTACCCGACTGATCGACGCTTCGATATCGATGGCCGGGTAGTGTCCTTCCTCGGCCAGGCGCCGGGACAGCACGATGTGGCCGTCAAGTACGCCTCGGGCCGAGTCGGCAATCGGGTCCTGCTGGTCATCGCCTTCGGACAACACGGTATAGAACGCGGTAATCGATCCCCCGCCCTTCTCCGCATTACCGGCGCGCTCCACCAACTTGGGCAACTTGGCAAACACCGACGGCGGATACCCCTTGGTCGCGGGCGGCTCGCCGATGGCCAGGGCGATTTCCCGCTGGGCCTGGGCAAAACGGGTCAACGAATCCATCAGCAACAGAACGTTCTTGCCCTTGTCGCGAAAATACTCGGCGATCCGCGTGCAGTACATGGCTGCGCGCAGACGCATCAACGGCGCATCGTCCGCTGGCGAGGCCACCACCACCGAACGCTTGAGGCCTTCTTCACCGAGAATGTGCTCGATGAACTCCTTGACTTCACGACCCCGCTCACCGATCAGACCCACGACGATAATGTCGGCCTCAGTGAAGCGAGTCATCATGCCCAGCAATACGGATTTACCGACACCGGTACCGGCGAACAGGCCCAGTCGCTGCCCCCGACCGACCGTCAACAAACCGTTGATGCAACGAATGCCCACATCCAGTGGAACACTGATCGGGTCACGGTTGAGCGGGTTGATCGTCGGGCCGTCCATCGGCACCCAGTCTTCGGCTTTCATGCCGCCCTTGCCGTCCAGCGCGCGACCGGCGCCGTCGAGCACACGACCGAGCATGCTCATGCCCATCGGCAAGCGACCGGTATCGGCCAGCGGTACCACACGGGCGCCCGGGGCGATACCGGCGACGCTGCCGACCGGCATCAAAAAGACTTTGCTACCGGAGAAGCCCATGACTTCCGCTTCAACCTGCGAAGGGTGATAGCTGTCGTCGTTGATCACCAGGCAGCGCGTGCCCATGGCTGCGCGCAGGCCTTCGGCTTCCAGCGTGAGGCCGACCATCCGCAGCAGGCGACCTTCGAGAATGGGCGCACCGGCCATTTCAGTGGCCTCGGCATAAGTGCTCAGGCGCTTGGCGAAACTGGTGCGTTCAAGGCGCATCGGTGGCGTCCGCGAGCGACTCGTCTGGGGCCGCCACCGGTTTGGCGTCCTCAGGGATATCCAGACTCAAGTCCGGCGCGGCCGGGTGCAGAGCCTGTTCGTGCAACTGATCGAACAGCTTGTCCATGACCTGAGTGACGCGGGTTTCAATGCTCGCGTCGATTCGGCTTTGCTCGGTTTCAACGCGGCACCCACCCGGCATCAAGGATTCGTCCTCGACGATGCGCCAGGTTTCCTCATGACGCTCGCGCAGGGCTTTGGCCTGTTCGAAGTCCTGAGGGTTGATGTACAAGCGCACATTATCGACGCCCAGCGGCAGCAGCTTGAGGGCGTCGCGCATGACGTGTTCGATCTGGCTCGAGTCGATGGCCAACTCGCGCTTGATCACCTGTTTGGTGATGTGCTGTACGAGGTCGACCAACGACTTTTCGATCTGCGTGTCTTGTTCGGCGATGGGCTCGAACAGATGCCCCATCAATTGCTCAAGGCTGACAAGTTTAGCCTCCAAGGCCACTTCGGCCTCTTGACGCACCTTGAGCGTGGCACTGTGAAAACCCTCTTTTTCGCCGATGGCGAAACCCTCGTTGTAGGCCTCCTGACGGATGCTTTCGAGTTCTTCCAGGGTCAGTGGCTGGACTTCTTCCAGCGGCACTTCTTCCATTTCCGGCGGTTCGAGCTCCGGCTCCGGCTCGGGTTCCGGTTTCGGCGGATCGAAACTGGGCAGTGCCCAGGACTCGAAACTGCGAACATCCCGGGCACGGATCAGATCCGTCACATCGTCATGCTTGTCCATGGGCTTAGATCATTTCCTCGCCGCCCTTGCCACCGAGCACAATCTCGCCGGCTTCGGCCATTCGACGGGCAATGGTGAGGATTTCTTTCTGTGCCGTTTCCACGTCGCTGACACGCACCGGGCCTTTGGCCTCGAGGTCGTCGCGCAACAGTTCGGCCGCACGTTTGGACATGTTCTTGAAGATCTTCTCTTTGACGCCTTCGTCCGAACCCTTGAGGGCCAGCACCAGCACGTCGGAAGACACTTCGCGCAGCAGCGCCTGAATGCCGCGGTCGTCGACATCGGCCAGGTTGTTGAACACGAACATGAGGTCTTCGATCTGACCGGACAGGTCTTCGTCGACTTCGCGGATCGAGTCCATGAGCTGCCCTTCGATCGAGCTGTCGAGGAAGTTCATGATGTCCGCCGCACGCTTGATGCCACCCAGGGTGGTGCGCGAGGCGTTCGAGTTGCCGGAGAACTGCTTCTCGAGAATCTGGTTCAGTTCTTTCAGTGCCGCTGGCTGCACGGTGTTCAACGACGAGACGCGCAGGATGATGTCCAGACGCACCTTGTGATCGAAGTTGCCGAGCACCTCACCGGCCTGATCCGGATCGAGGTACGCGACCACGATGGCCTGGATCTGCGGGTGCTCGTAACGAATGACGTCGGCAACGGCACGCGGCTCCATCCATTTCAGGCTGTCCAGGCCGCTGGTGTTGCCACCGAGCAGGATGCGGTCGATCAGGCCGTTGGCCTTGTCTTCACCCAGGGCCTGGGTGAGCATTTTGCGCACATAGTCGTCGGAACCGACGCCCAGGCTGGTCTGGTCGCCGACGATGTCGACGAACTCGCTCATGACCTGCTCGACCTGCTCGCGATGGACGTTACCCATCTGCGCCATGGCCACACCCACACGCTGAACCTCTTTGGGCCCCATGTGGCGCAGCACTTGCGCAGCATCGGTCGAGCCAAGGGACAGCAGCAGAATCGCGGCTTTGTCGACCTTGTTCAGTTTGACGGTAGCGGCTCGGTTATCACTCATCTGCGTTAATCCACTCTTTCACGACCTGAGCCACGCGACCCGGGTCTTCAGCCACCAGACTCTTGATTGCATTTAGCTGCGCGTCATAACCCTCGCTCGGGCTCGGCAACAGAATGCTCTGCGGACCACCGAGGCTTACGCGGTCGTTGGAAAGTTCGCCGTCCAGGCCGCCCATGCCACCGAGTTCCACGTCGCTGCCCAAACCGGCCAGCTCCTTGCCTTTGCCGCCGCCGGTGATGTTGTTGAGCACCGGACGCAGCACACCAAACACCAGCACCAGGATGAACAACACACCCAGCACCTGTTTGACGATGTCCCAGAACCATGGCTGGGAGTAGAACGGAATATCGGCAATCACTTCGCCGCGCTCGGCGGAGAACGGCATGTTGATCACGCTGACGCTGTCGCCACGGCTGGCGTCGAAACCGACGGCGTCCTGCACCAGACGGGTGAAGCGCGCCAATTCATCGGCGCTCCACGGCGCGCGGGTGATTTCCCCGTTGGCCGCATTGACCTTGACCTGATCGTCGACCACCACCGACACCGACAGCCGATTCAGGCGACCCTGCTGCTGCTTGGTGTGGCTGATGGAGCGATCGAGTTCGAAGTTCTTGGTGGATTGTTGACGCTTGTCAGCCGGGTACGGCGCGAGCATCGGCTGGCCGGTGGCCGGGTCCATGATCTGCTGACCGTTGGCATCAACCAATGGTTGACCTGGCTGGATCATGCCAGCCGCAGTGGCAGCACCACCGGTGGTTTGCGGCGCCGAAGCTGGCGACGGCGGCTGGTTGCTCAGCGCCCCTGGCACACCTTGCGGGCCGTTGCTGGCGGTACGCTGCTCGTTGACCGACTGCTCGCTGCGCAACGCCGGTTGATCCGGGTTGAACTGTTCGGCAGTGGATTCGACGGCGTTGAAATCGATATCGGCCGAGACTTCGGCCTTGTAGCGGTCGTTGCCCAGTACCGGTTGCAGAATGTTGTGCACGCGCTGGGTGAGCATGCTTTCCATGCGGCGGCTGTAATCGAACTGCTTGCCGGCCATGGTCATTTCGGAGTTTTCCGCCTGATCAGAGAGCAGGTTGCCCTTCTGGTCAACGACAGTGATCTGCGATTTGCTCAGCTCGGGAACGGAAGTCGCCACCAGGTTGATGATCGCCACCACCTGACCTGGCTCCAGCGAACGACCGGAGTACAGTTCAACCAGAACCGAGGCACTCGGCTTGCGCTCATCACGCACGAACACCGAACTCTTCGGAATCGCCAGGTGCACACGAGCACCCTTGACGTTGTTCAGGCTGGAAATGGTGCGCGCCAGTTCACCTTCCAGGCCACGACGATAACGGGTCGCTTCCATGAACTGGCTGGTGCCCAGCCCCTGTTCCTTGTCGAGGATCTCGAAACCGATATTGCCGTCGCTGGGAGTGACACCAGCGGCAGCGAGTTTCATCCGCGCACGGGACAGGTCATCGGCCTTGACCAGCAAGGCGCCGGAATTCGGCTCGACGGTATAAGGGATGTCGGCGGAGGCCAGGGTGTCCATGACCTGTTTGGCGTCCATGCCGGCAAGGCTGCCGTACAACGGACGGTAATCCGGCTGCTGCGACCACAACACCACGGCAAAGCCAATCGCCACACTCGCAGCCAGGCCGACCAACAGGCCTACCTGACGCAGCATGGTCATCTCGGAGAGGTTTTCCAGGAAGGACAGACCGAACAGCGGCGGTTTGCCGTCTATCGGGGTGGCCTTGGCCGGAACATTATCGGCGACTGCTTCTGCCATGACTCAATCTCGTCCTTAAACCGGCATCTGCATGATGTCTTGATATGCCTGAACCAGTTTGTTGCGTACCTGGGTCAGAGCCTGGAACGACACGCTGGCTTTTTGCGAAGCGATCATCACGTCCGTCAGATCGACGCCGCTTTTACCGATTTCAAAAGCGTTAGCCAACTGATTCGACGCCTGCTGGGTATCGCTGACTTTGTTGATCGCCTGACCGAGCATGTCGGAAAAGCTGCTGCCAGCCAGTTCAGGGACAGCGGCTGTCGATTTCGGCGCAGACATGGCATCCATTTTCATGGCCTTCATGTCCATCATCAACCGATTAAATTCAATACCTTGGCTCATGGTCTACTCTCTTTGGCGGCCCGCAATTTTTTGACACTCACTCGGCGGGTACACAGGTGTTAGCAACAAGGGTGCCAGCTCAGGGGCAGCCTTTTGAGAAAAGCGTTTTCAAAGCGTTGCGGTTCAGATCAAGTGGCGAACAGATAGCCTTCGACATCCATCCCCGCATCGCGCATTTGCGCCAGCTTGTAACGCAAGGTGCGCGGACTGATGCCGAGTTTTTCCGCCGCTTCCTTGCGTCGCCCACGCTCAGTGCGCAGGGTATCGATGATCATCTGAAACTCCCGGCGACGCAGGTCATCGCCCAAGGCGCCGGCCGAATCCGCGTCGATTTCAACTTCACGAATCATTTGTGGCGCTGGCGCTGCCACCGGCAAAGCGGCGAACGTCACGGCACCGGCCAGGCAGAAATCCTGCGGTTGAATCAAACCGCCCTGCTGCAAAATAAGTGCACGCTGAATGGCGTTATCCAGTTCACGCACGTTGCCCGGCCATGGATATCCGGTCAGGCATGCTTGCGCCTCGGGCGAGAGTTTCGCCGCGGCATGCTTCATTTTATTGACGTGCTTGGCCAGCAACCGCTCAGCCAGCGGCAAGATATCGGCAGTGCGCTCGCGAAGTGGACGCCAGGCCAGGGGGAAAACCGACAGGCGGTAGAAAAGATCCTCACGGAATCGCCCCGCCGCCACCTCACCTGCCAGATCGCGGTTAGTGGTGGCCACCACCCGGATATCCAGGCTGATCGGCTTGCGCGCACCGACTCGCTCGACTTCGCGCTCTTGCAGCACACGCAACAGCTTGGCCTGCAGACCGAGGGGCATCTCGGAGATTTCGTCGAGCAGGATCGTGCCGCCGTCGGCCTGTTCGAATTTGCCAGCCTGCGCCGCAATTGCCCCCGTGAATGAGCCCTTCTCGTGACCGAACAACGTTGCTTCAAGCATGTTGTCGGGAATCGCGGCGCAATTGATCGCAATAAACGGTTGATTGGCGCGGTGGGATTGCTGATGAATGTAGCGTGCCAGCACCTCTTTGCCAGTGCCGGACTCGCCGGAGATCAACACGGTTGAATCGCTGCGCGCGACCCGCGCGGCCAATTCGAGCAACTGCGCGCTGGCCGGTTCGACAGCAATCGGGCCTTCGACGTCGCCGGTAACGAGGCTGCCCAGCGCATGGCGCGACACCAGATCGAGTAACGCTTTAGGCTCAAACGGCTTGACCAGATAATCAGCGGCGCCTTGGCGCATCGCATCGACGGCACGCTCCACGGCGCCATGCGCCGTCATCAGCAACACCGGCAATTGCGGCTGGCGGGCGCGCAGCAGCGAAAGCAATTGATGACCGTCCATGCCTGGCATGTTGACGTCACTGACCACCAGACTGAACGCTTCGCGCGCCACCGCCGTCAACGCCTCTTCAGCACTGCCGACTGCGTGGTAATCATGACCGGCCAACAGCAGTGTATCGGCCAGCGCCTCACGCAACGAACGGTCATCCTCGACCAGCAGAACCTTGATACCCATGATGCTCACTCAGCTCCCTGTACAGCGGAAAACAGCGGCAGGATCACCTGCGCGCACGTGCCGCGCCCGACACGCGAACGCAGCTGCAATTCTCCCTGATGCGCCCGGGCCACAGCCTTGACCACGGTCAGACCGAGGCCTGTGCCGGTGACTTTGGTGGTAAAAAACGGTTCACCGAGGCGCTCCAGCACCGACGGCTCGATCCCGCTGCCGCTGTCGCTGATGCACAACCGCAGCGTGTTGTCGCGGGTGTAGCAATGCACTTTCAAGCGCACAACGGCGGCGCTGGCCTGAATCGCGTTTTCGATCAGATTCAAAAGGGCCCCGACCAGCGTGTCGCGATTGCACAGCAACTCGCCGACATGACTGTCGCACTGCCAGCGAATGGGCAAATCCTGCACATGGGTCAACGCGGCCGCTTGCAACGATTGCATCAAGGCATTGGGCGTAAGGCGATCAGTCAGCGGCAATTCACCACGAGCGAACACCAGCATGTCGCGCACCTGATGCTCCAGCTCATGCAGACGCTCTTTCAGGCGCCCGGCAAAACGCTGCTGGGTGGCGACCGGCAGCTCCTGCTCGGTCAAATGACTGGCATAGAGCAATGCAGCCGACAGCGGCGTGCGGATCTGGTGAGCCAGCGAGGCCACCATGCGCCCCAGCGAAGACAAGCGCTCATGGCGCGCCAGTTGATCCTGCAGGTGACGGGTTTCGGTCAGGTCGTTGAGCAGCACCAATTGCCCCGGCTCGGCATCCAGCGAGCGCGTGGCAATCGACAGGCGCCGACCGTTTTTCAGAGAGATTTCGTGACCGTCGTCTTCACGCGGGGCGAAGCAACGCGCGATGACATGGCGCCACAGTTCGCCCTCCAGTGGCAAACCGAGCAACTCGATGGCCGCCGGGTTGGCTTCGACCACAATGCCGTGGCCATCGATCACGATGACGCCGCCGGGCAACAGATCCAGGAGGTTTTGCAGACGATTGGCCAGACGCTCTTTTTCCGCCAGCTCCTGCATGCGCTGAGCGCTGACCACGGCCAGCTCACCCTTGAGCTCGGTAACCCGCGCTTCAAGCATGCTGTAGGAGTCAGTCAACTGACTGGACATCTGACTGAACAGCGCGAAGGCCTGCTCAAGACCCTGCCGGCTTGCCTGCTCTACGGAGGACGGTTGCCCCTCGGGACTGGAGGCAGAAGACATCTGGGCGGCTTGGGGCATTGTGATCTCTCGCTTTGCTGACCGTCAGTGAAACGGAACGTTGCGAGGGATGTAGCAATACCCGTGCCTAAAAAAAACTGCTTATAAATGAAGAGGTTGAAAAACAGGCGTCAATCATCCGCCTGTTCGTCTCCATCGCGCCGGCTCATACCGTATTTGCGCATCTTTTCCACCAGCGTGGTACGCCGAATGCGCAGGCGCTCGGCAGCCCGCGCCACGATGCCGTTGGCGTCGTCGAGCGCCTGCTGGATCAGGCCCTGCTCGAGACCACCAAGGTAGTCCTTCAGGTCCAGGCCTTCTGGCGGCAGCATGGCGTTCGCGGTGAAGTCTGGCGTATGGCCGTTGATTGCCACGCGCTCTTCGAGATCGCTGCGCAAGCTGTCGACCATTTGCTCGTCTTCATCATCGACGTAGCGGAATTTTTTCGGCAATTCGACCACACCAATCACCCCGTACGGATGCATGATCGCCATGCGCTCCACCAGGTTGGCCAGCTCACGGACGTTGCCCGGCCAGGCGTGACGGCACAGCGACATGATCGCCGCCGAGTTGAAACGGATCGAACCGCGTTTTTCGTGCTCCATGCGCGAAATCAGTTCGTTCATCAGCAGCGGAATGTCTTCGACGCGCTCGCGCAACGGCGCCATCTCGATCGGGAACACGTTCAGGCGATAGTAGAGGTCTTCGCGGAAAGTACCGATCTCGATCATGCTTTCGAGGTTCTTGTGGGTCGCGGCGATGATGCGCACGTCAACGCTCTGGGTCTTGTTGCTGCCCACGCGCTCAAACGTACGCTCTTGCAACACGCGCAGCAGCTTGACCTGCATCGGCAGCGGCATGTCGCCGATTTCGTCGAGGAAGAGCGTGCCGCCATTGGCCAGTTCGAAACGGCCGGCTCGGCTGGTGATGGCACCTGTGAAGGCGCCCTTCTCGTGACCGAACAGTTCGCTTTCCAGCAACTCTGCCGGGATCGCCCCGCAGTTGACCGGTACGAACGGCGCGTCACGACGTTTGGAATGGTAATGCAGGTTACGCGCGACCACTTCCTTGCCGGTGCCGGACTCGCCGAGGATCAGCACGCTGGCGTCGGTGTCGGCCACTTGCTGCATCATCTGACGCACGTGCTGGATCGCACGGCTGGTGCCGACGAGACTGCGGAACAGATTGGGTTCTCGATGACGACCGCGCTCGCGGGCCTGGTCATACATTTCGCGATAGACCTGGGCGCGGTGCAGCGAGTCAAGCAACTTGCTGTAGCTCGGCGGCATTTCGAGGGTCGAAAGCACGCGGCGACGCTGGTCTTCAGGCAAGTCGACGGAAGAATTATCGCCCATCAGCAAAACCGGAAGGAACTCATCCCAGGTTGCGAGTGTCTTTAGCAAGCCAAAAAGCGCACCAGGAGCATTGACCGTCCCGATCAGTACGCAAATGACCTCACGACTAGACGACAAAGAGCCGACCGCCTGCTGCCAGTCATGGCTGCCGCAGGGTAAATTTTCTTCGCCGAGAAAATTCAAGATCACCGCCAGGTCGCGGCGGCGGACGCTATCGTCATCGATCAGCAGAATTTTGGTTTCACGCCACATGCAATAGCAACTTCCCTAGTCAACTCAATGCCCAAAATAAGGGGCAAGCGAGACGCTTGCAGGACACCATGTGCCTGTAGACGCCTGAAATCTGAAAACAGCCACTAGTTAAGTCAAAAAACCGTGCACAGTCAAATTTATGGCGCACATGCCTGGATTAACTGGGGGTTAATTAACCAAACAGATGGTAAACCTTTGCCGCCTTTTGCGCTTGGGTGATCTGCGACATTTCGCTGGCTATCGCCTGCCGCTCACCCATCGCCGCCTCAAGAAGCGCCTTGTAGACATGGAGCAACTCCTCAAGATTGTTGCGCAACGCGTCTTCATCCAGAGCAGCTTCAGCCATGACGTCTTCCATGCAGGAACGGCACGCCAGATCCAGCTCGCCAATGGCTTCCCAGTTGCGTTCGGCCAGCGCAGTGACCAACGCTTCACGGGTATCGGCGATTCGCTGCAATACTAGACTCATGACGATCTCCTTCAGAACTGCGGTGCCGGCACAGGAGCAATGGCATCCCAGCCTTCTTTCACCGTACCCAGCAAGCCTGCAACCTCATCGAGAATGCGCGGATCGCTGCTGATGTTCGCCTCGGCGAGGCGCTTCATCATGTAGATATACAGCCCATCCAGATCAGCCAGGGTGTCTGCGCTATTCTCCAGATCGAGGCCTTCGCGCAGGCCGCTGACAATGCCAATCGCCTTGCTGATCGAAGTGCACTTGCCAGGAATGTCCTTGCGCTCGATGGCGCCTTTGGCCTGAGCGATACGGGCCAGTCCACCTTCCATCAACATTTGCACCAGACGGTGCGGGCTCGCTTCGGATGTCTGAGCGTGTGCGCCGACTTTCTGGTACTGCCGAAGGGCTAACATCGGATTCATGTTCTACCTCATTGCCACAATGACTCGTATAACCAGTTTATCGCCAACGAATCACAGAACTTTAGATCAAAAGACAAAAACCCGGCGCACGCCGATAAAGCGTAGCCGGGTTTTTGTCGTTACCGCCTGTTACTTCGCGGACTGCTGAGCGTTCAGGGAGCTGAAGAACGACGTGATATTACTTGCCGTTGCTTTCATCTGCCCGACCAGCAGGTCCATTGCGTTGTACTTGGCCGTCAACGTCTTCGTCAGGTTATCGACGCGCAAGTCCAGGGCCGTCTGCTGCTTTTGCAGGGCAGTGGTGAGGTTCGTCAGGTTGGAACTGCGCTGATCGAGCAGGCCACCGGTCTTGACGTACGGATCAACCGCCGCGTTCATGCGTGCCAACAGACCGTTTTTGGCGTCGGTACCACTGAACAGCTGTTGAACCTGACCGGCCATGCCCGGGAGTTCCATACGCTTGTTGAACACCGCCGTGTCGAGCGCCAGCAAACCGGTTTTGCTGTCAGTCAGAACACCCATCTGCGACAGTACGGACAATTGCCCCTGACCACCAGCCCCCGGATCAGTCAGCTGAGCACGCACATCTGCCATCAACGAGCGCGGCAACGCGTCACCGGTGAAAGCCGATGAAACGGTCAGCTTGCCATCGGCGTCCGGCGTCGCCTTGGACAGCGTGTCGACGGTTTTCCTCAGGGTGTTATAGGCATCGATGAACGTCTGCAGCGACGCCTGGATACCGGCGGTATTGGTCGCAACCGAAACCGTCGCCGGGGTTGCCGTGCCGTTGACGACAGGGCTCGCAGCAACCAGATTCAGCGTCATACCGCTGATTGCGCCCGTCACCGTGTTGGTCTTGCTGCTGACCGCCAGCCCGTCAATGGTGAGGTTGGCATCTTTGGCCACCTTACCAACCGCCCCGGAAGCGCCTGCCGCCGGATTGTCACCCATTTCCTGGGTGCCATCGATCTCAAGACCAGCGATACCGCTGACCTGCAGGTCCATGCCGGCGCCAGTCTTGTTCGAGCTCAGCACCAGGCGCGAAGAACCGCTACTATCGGTCACTATGTTGGCGGAAATACCGTTGCTGGCCTGCGCCGTGTTGATCGCGTCCCGCGTGGACTGCAAGGTGGCATTGGCCGGAACCGCAACATTGTAATCAATGCCATTCTGACTGATTTTCAGAGTACCACTCGGAATGGCACTGGCGGCACCGCCGGCAAATGCGGCACTGGCCACTTTCGAGCCGGTGGCCAGGTTCTTCACAACAACGCTGTAAGTACCCGGTACAGCCGTTTTGTCCGATGTCGCACCAACAATCGTTGGTGTGTCCGACGTTGCGGTAAAACCGGCAAATGCCGGGCTCGACGCTTTATTAAGGTCGGTCATCGCCTTTTGATACGCCGCCAGTGCGCTTTTCAGCGAACCGACACCGGAAATCTTCAGCGAGTTAGTTTTCGTCTGAGTGTCGATCTGCGTCTGCTTGGCAGACTTGTCGGCGTTGACCAGCGCGGTCACGATCGCGCCGATGTCCAGGCCGGAACCCAGTCCGGAACCCGGTAGAATTGGACTTGCCATGTGCATCTCCCTTCAGATTGTTGCCATTCTTTTGACCGTTACACGCGTCCTGAGAACGTACAAACATTATTCATGCCAGCTATCAGACTTTGGCATCGAACAGAACGTGGCTCGCATTGGCAAGACTGTCTGCCAGCTTGAGGGCTTCTGCGGAGGGAATCTGTCGAACGACCTCACCCGTCTCGCTTGCGATCACCTTGACGATGACCTTTCCGGAGTGTTCATCGATGGAAAACTCCAGATTGCGCTTGATCGACTGTACAAACTTTTCGATCTCCTGCACCGCCAGTTTCAACTTGGCGTCGTCCGAACCCTGACTCTTCGCAACGACCGGCGCTTCAGTCTTGGCAACTTCAGGCGTCTCTGACGGTTTGTCAGCGACCGGCGTTACTGGCTTGGGAACCGGATAAGACACGTTAAGCTTTAAGCTCATGTCCATACCCATCACCTCTTGACGTAAAAAGGCGAGAGAGCACGACCAGCGCACCCCCCCGCCCAAACTCTATCCGAAATTACTGAAGCAGCTTCAGTACAGCGGAAGGCAGTTGGTTGGCTTGAGCCAGAACAGAGGTCGAAGCCTGTTGCAGGGTTTGCTGCTTGGTCAGGTTAGCAGTCTCTGCGGCGAAGTCGGTATCTTGTACGCGACCTTGTGCAGCAGTGGTGTTCTCGGTGATGTTCTGCAAGTTCTGGATGGTGCTGGTCAGACGGTTTTGCGAAGCACCCAGGCTGGCACGAGTTGCACCGATTGCAGCGATAGCGGCGTCGATTGCAGTGATCGCGTTATCGATGTTGTCCGAAGCAGAACCAGCACCAGTACCCGAAGTACCGGTCAGAACTACAGTACCGCTACCTACGGACAGGCTGACGGCGTCGAACTTGGAGCTCAGTACCAGGTCGATGTGGTTAGCCGAACCGGTGTTTGCACCCACTTGCAGGGTCACAGTACCAGCCGAACCGTCCAGCAGGTTTTTGCCGTTCAGGTTGGTAGCAGCGGAGATACGGGTGATTTCGTCAGACATCTGAGCGAATTCAGCGTTGGTAGCGGTCTGGTCAGCAGTGCCGTTGGTACCGTTACGTGCTTTAACAGCCAGTTCACGCATACGCTGCAGAATGTCGGTCGAAGCTTGCAGAGCGCCTTCAGCGGTCTGAGCAACGGAGATACCGTCGTTGGCGTTCTGGATAGCTTGGGTGTTACCACGGATCTGCGAAGACATACGGTTCGAGATCTGCAGGCCAGCAGCGTCGTCTTTAGCGCTGTTGATTTTCAGGCCGGAAGACAGGCGCTGCATCGAAGTCGACAGAGCGTCGGAAGCGCGGTTCAGGTTTTTCTGAACGTTCAACGATGTGGTGTTGGTGTTTACTGTTAAAGCCATGACGAATTCCTCGTTGGTTGGGTACTGCGGCTTCCGGCCCTGGCAACCGCCGGGTATGGCCTAGAGAACCTTCGTAATAGTTATCGTCGGGATTGCAGGTTGCTTGAGGGCTTTTTGAAAAAAATTTGCCATCACCCTGCCACCCCCGAGAAAACAAAGACTTAGCAGTAATTGAGCCGCGAAAAAATGACGTCATAAAACCGACTTCGGCGCAAACCTGCGGGCCAGCGCAGTCGCCGGGCTCAGACCAGGACACTTTCCAGCAAGTCGAGCAGTTCGTACTCCATATAGTCGGCCAGTCCCAACCAGTCCTGGCGCTCCTGACAATCGAGCATTTGCGTGAGCACCTGCGCCCACATTTGCTGGACATCGGCAGGCGCCGAGAGCAGCAACTGCTGCGCACCTTCGAAGACATCGACCATGCTCAACCCCGCCTCGACATCCCGCCCCAGCCGAAACAGACCAGCACACTGACGGCATTCGCCGATACACTTTTGCATCGCCGTCATTGCACGAACTCCTGATTGAATTGCGTTCCGGCGATCAGCGCACCCGCCCTGCTGCTATTGAAAAACTCAACGTGCGGATGCGCAGCGATGTAACGCTCCAGCACGCACAGGTAACCGCGGAAGTTGAGCTGGGTGCTGACTCGCTGGCCATACCCGTCGCGCACCCAGTGCCGCGCCTGACTGACCCCAGGCCCCAGATCGCCATCGCTCCAGCCAGCGTGGGTCTTGTTCATCGGAAAGGCGAAATCGGCGCCAAATAGCGTGAGACGAGACGCGCCCATTTTCACCGCCAGATCAACGGCCGGGTGAATCACGCTTCCACCGACATGCAGCAATGCCCGCGGATGCTGCTCCCGCAACCCGGCATACACCGGGCTGGCCGAGTAACTGCCATAGCGCTTACCCTTCCAGGCCCGCAAAACCTCGGGGTCGCTCATGGGCAAATACACCAGCGCGATACCGTCGGACGCCTCGAACGGCAAATGACGCAAGCTGATCCGCTGATCAATGGTCACCACCAGATCCGGCACGATCCCGCGCTCAATCAACGGCCGATAAGCCGTGTCGACACAAATGAACAGCGGGCGCTGAGCCTGAGCCCGCAGCGCAGCCAATCGTTCAAAGTGCCCTTCCAGGGTCGGTCCGGTGCCGATCACGTAGATCTCGCGATCGGTGCAGGTACCGAATAACTGCGCCACATCGTCATCACCCAGCAGCACTGGCAGGCAATCCTGCAGACGCTGTTGAATGAACGGCGACTGCGCGTCGAACTCGCGATTGTTGAACCTCAGATGGACTTCGTTCACCAACCGATCGCGGATCTTGGCGTTGTAATCATCGGCCAGCAGCATCTCGGCAGGCAGCGCGAAGAACGGCGTGAAAAAGTCCAGATGATCAGCGGCGTAAAATAACTCGACGCGTGGATCTTCCAGCCATCCGCGCTGATCGAGCAATTGCACCACCAGTGCGAACAACGCTCCATTGAGGATATGCACGTACAAACGTTGCAATCGGTCACGCTCAAGCAGCACAGCAGGTAAATCACCGAGACCGGTGCCGTAGACGTGTAATTGCGCCTTGTCCGGCAGACTGGCCGCCTGAGTATGCGCCTCCTGGAGGCGATCGTGACGGCTAGTGAGTTGAACGCCATTAATGCTGAGCGTCGAGCCCAGCCCCTCAATCAACTGAGCTGCAAGGGCCGCACTGTCTTCAGCCAGCAGTCGCTCGAACAGCGCCGGCCAGCGCCGCTGCAACACCTCGGCATTGGCTTGAAAAAACTCCTTCATGGCGCCTCGCGCTCCCTTTCAGGCAAAAAAATAGCGTTCAAGGGTAACCTTGAACGCTATTTTTGTATCCGCCGTTTTTTGCTTGGCTCATGGACGATAGATGATCGCCGACCCCCACGACAGACCGACCCCGAAACCGCTCAGCGCAACGCGCTGCCACTGCGAGTCGAGGGAATGTTTTTCCAGCAGCAACGGAATGCTCGACGACACGGTGTTGCCGGTCTCGACCATGTCCTTGATGAACTTCTCAGGCTCACCTTCGAAACGCCGGGCCACCGCATCGACAATCGCCGCACTGCCCTGGTGAATGCAGAAGGCGTCGATGTCGTCCGCCTTGAGGCCGGAATCGTCGAGCAGTTCATGCAAGTGCGCCGGGACTTTGAGCAGCGCGAAGTTGAACACCTGACGCCCGTTCATGAAGAACACGCCATCGGTCACTTTCAGGTGCGGCGCACCGGAACCGTCGGTGCCGAACTTCGCCTTGCCCAGCGCCCAGGCAGGGTCTTCGCCCATCCAGGTAGCGGTGGCGGCATCGCCGAACAGCATGGTGGTGTTGCGGTCTTCCGGGTCGACGATTTTCGAATACGGGTCAGCGGTGATCAGCAGGCCGTTCTTCAGGCCGGCGGCTTCCATGAAGCCCTTGATCGCATAGATGCCGTAGACGTAACCGGAGCAGCCCAGGGAAATATCGAACGCCGCGACATTAGTCGGCAGACCGAGTTTGTCCTGGACGATTGCAGCAGTATGCGGCAGGCCTTCTTCGTCACCGTTCTGAGTGACGACGATCAGTGCGTCGATCGATTCACGCTTCAGTTCAGGGTTGCTGGCAAACAGCGCATTGGCCGCTTCCACACACAGATCGGAGGTTTCCTGTTCAGCATCTTTGCGCGGCAGGAAGGCCGAACCGATTTTACCGAGGATGAATTCTTCATCCTTCTCGAATTTTGCACCTTGTGCGTAATTGTCCACGCCGGCTACAGGAACGTAGCTCGCAATGCTTTTTATGCCAATCATTACGGCTTCCCAATATAAAACAGCCCAAAACCACCGCTCGCAAGGATTCGAGGGGCGCCGACAAACAGAAAATGGCTGCCACAACGGGCAGCCACGGGGAGCGCATAGGGCTGTCACTGAAACCGATACACGGCCAGGCGCCATCTCCCCGCTCAATACAATACAGTGAAGATGCGCGTTATGACTCGCAGGTCACGCTATTTTGCCGAATCGGATGCAGATTGGGTTATTCGACCAACGACCAATCCAGCGGCGTACCACGCTTGATCGGTGCGCGAGCGCGACGCCCGAGGACAGCATCGGCGTGCTTGGGCGCCAGGCCAAGGCCGGGCCGAATGGCGCGCAGATTGTCACCGGAAAAGGCTTCGCCGGCAGCCATGTCGGCAGTCACATATAGAGAGCGCCGATAGACCAGTGACTTGCGTTCGACTTCGGTGACGCCGTAATGCACCTGCCCCATGGCCTGCCAGGCACGCTCGGTTTCGATGACCAGACTGGCCAGCTCTGCGGGCTCCAGCGAGAAACTGGCATCCACACCACCTGCCGAACGGTCGAGGGTGAAGTGCTTTTCCACCACTGTCGCCCCGAGTGCCACGGCGGCCACCGATACGCCCAACCCCATGGAGTGATCGGAAAGCCCCACTTCACAATCAAACAATTCCCGCAGATGCGGGATCGTACGCACATTGCTGTTGAGCGGGGTCGCCGGGTAAGTGCTGGTGCATTTGAGCAGCACCAGATCCTTGCACCCGGCCTCGCGGGCGGCGCGCACGGTTTCATCCAGCTCAGCGATGCTGGCCATGCCGGTGGAGATGATCAGCGGTTTGCCGGTCGCAGCCACACGGCGGATCAACGGCAGATCGGTGTTTTCGAAACTGGCGATCTTGTACGCCGGCACATCGAGGCTTTCGAGAAAGTCCACCGCCGTGGCATCGAACGGCGTCGAGAACGCGAGCATGCCCAACTCTTTGGCCCGGGCAAAAATCGGCGCGTGCCACTCCCACGGGGTGTGGGCCTTCTCGTACAGATCGTACAGCGAAGTACCGGCCCACAAGCTGTTTGGTTCCTTGATGAAAAACTCACCCTCGGCCAGATCCAGAGTCATGGTCTGCGCCGTGTAGGTCTGTAACTTCAAGGCATGGGCGCCTGCCTTGGCGGCGGCCTCGACAATCTGCAGAGCCACCGCCAGCGACTGGTTATGGTTGCCGCTCATTTCGGCAATGATGAATGGCGGCGCATCGGCACCGATCAGACGCTCGCCAATTTTGAAACTACTCATCGCGGTGATCCTTCAAAACCTTGGTGAACGCGCAGGCACTTTGGGTGAATCCGGCGTCACTAAACACATTCAAAGAGGGACGATTGTCCGGCAGGACCTGCGCCGTAATGGCTCTCAACTGCGGCCAGTGTGCATGGACGAACACCTCACCTCGCGCCAGCAGCGCCCTGCCCCAGCCAAGACCGAACCGTCCCTCCAGCAGGTAGAGCGAAACTTCGGCCTCAAAGCCACGCAGGTCATAACGCAAGACGCCGACCGGACCGTCATCGGCCTCGGCGATCAATAGCAAGCGATGCGGATTGCGCAGGCTCCCATTCAGCCAGTGCAAATGCTGCGGCCACGCGATCGCGCCGCTGTCCAGCGACCAGCACTGCACAGTCTCGGCATTGCGCCCGTCGAACAGCAAGTGCGCATCATCGAGCGTCGCCGTGCGCAGCTTGAGCACCGCACCGGCCAACGCCGCCGCCACCCGCAACGCACCGCGCCCATCCACCAGTTGCCGCGAACGTTCCGACAAGCTCTGGCGCAGATAAAAATTGTCGACGACAAAACCGATGGCGTCGCGCAGTTGTTCGACGCTGACCTGCTCACGGGCGCCCATGAACACATGCGCCCCCGCCGCCGCCATCACTTCGCCGTTGGCCTGCTGATTGTTCGACACTGCGATGCACAGGGTTGGCAGGCCCAGGGCCGCGCGCTCCCAACTGGTGCCGCCACCGGCGCCGATGAACAGATCGGCGCCGATCATGCGCTGCTGGAAATCGCTGACGAAACTGTGCAGGCGCCAGTGCGGCCGTGTTTCGGCCAGTGCCTGCATTTGCTCCCAGGCCGGATTGTCTGCACCGGCGACGAAATCCACTTCCAGATCAGTGAAATCCTGCAGCGCGAGCATCGCGTGATGAGTCTGCATCGCTACATCGAAACCACCAAAATTCACCAGCACCCGACGGGCCTTGGGTTTGATCTCGATGGCCGGACACACGAACTCTTCACGCAACATGGCGTAGCGTGGACCGAGCAAAATGCGGCAATCGGCGGGCAGCCGCGGCGCGTAGTTCTCGGTGACTCCGGACAGATTCTGATTGAGCAGCAGATCGACGCTGTAATGACGGGTGGCGAGATCGTCCACCGCCGCGATCCGTGGCGCCCAGCGACGGGCCGCGGTTTGCCAGTGATGATCGAGGCCGTAATGGTCGGCGATGATCCAGTCGAACCCGGTATGCCCCTCCAGCAACGATGCCAATGCATCGATATCGGCCTGCCACGGCAGCATCGATTCGATGGCCTGCTGGGGGTCTTCGTCGGGGTAAAAGTCCGGTAACGCGAAGGTTTCAAAACCCTCATCGCTCAGCGAATTGAGCCGATGCCCCGACAACCGCCGGCAGGCAAACGCGACATGACTACCCTGCTTGCGCAGCACCCGCGCCAGCGTCAGACAACGGGCAATATGGCCACTGCCGATGGTCGGCGAGGCGTCAGCGCGGATCAGCACTCTCATTGAAGTTCTCCGCCGGCCTTGAGCGCGGCGTAGAGGTATTCGGCGCGTTTCCAGTCTTCCAGCGTATCGATGTCCTGCACCAGATGCCGCGGCACAATAACCGGCAGGCTCGCGGGGGAATACAGCACCTCACCGCGCAGCCAAGCCTCGCTAAGGCCCCAGTAGAACTGGCCGGCGTCCTGAAACGCTTCGGGCAGATCCTGCGAGCGGGTATCGCGAAATTCCGGGTACAACGCAGTGAGCGCACCCTGCCCGTCCACCGTCAGCGCCCGCTGCACGGGGAAACCAAAGCTGCACACGGAAAACGCAAACGACTTCTGCGGATGCTGCTGCAGCAACCCTAAGCCCTGACGCAGAAAGCGCGCCTGCAACAAGGGCGCGGTGGCGTACACGCAGCAGGCGTAATCGAAGGCCGGGAGCTGCTGCAAGGCATGCGTGATCACCGCAGCGGTGCCGGTGAAATCATTCGCCAGTTCAGCCGGACGCAAGAACGGCACTTGCGCGCCATGGGCCAGCGCCAGTTCGGCAATTTCGGCGTCGTCGGTACTGACCACGACCTGTTCGAACAGGCCACTGTCGAGCGCCGTACGGATCGAACGGACAATCATCGGCACGCCGTCGAACGGCAACAGGTTCTTGCGCGGGATGCGTTTGCTGCCCCCGCGCGCCGGGATGATTGCGACGTTGCTCAAGGGCGTTTTTCCAGCAGGAACCAGGTGACATCGTCCGCCGGGAACTGCGGATCGCGGTGGTAGACGAAACCGTAATCGAGCAGTTGCAGATCCGGATAGCGATCAAGTATTTCCCCGGCGAAATCGCGCTTGAACAGTTTGCCGCTGTTGCCGCGATAAGACACTTCCACCGGCGCCGGGTTGTAGTACTCGGCGATCAGAATGTAGCGCTGACTCAACGCGTACAGCTGCGCATAGGCAGTCGGCAGCAACTCCGGCGCCAGATGGATCAACACGCCTTTGCTCAGGGTCAGGTCGTAACTGCGCTCGCGGGGAAAGTCGAACAGCGAGCCGTGCCAGATCTGCGCGATACCCAGTGCCCGCGCCTGAGCGCAGGCGCTTTCGTTGATCTCGACCCCGAACAGTTCACTTTGCGGCAGCAGTTGATGCAGCGCCTGCAGGTTGTTGCCGGCATTGGTGCCCAGTTCCACCACGCTGTCGATGCGCCCTGCGCGGCTCAGGGCCTTGGCGAACAACGCCAGGTTGGCCGCTACCAGCGGCTGACCGACGTTGCGATCGACGTACTGATTGCCGAAATCGCCCTGCCAGAATTTTTCCTGCTCACTCAGATCACGCATTACACAGTCTCACTCGCCGCCGTAGCGGGATTTATTCGGTCAGCCGGCGCAATTGCTCGACCACATGATCCTGCTGCTCATCACTGAGCAACGGATACAGCGGCAGGCTGATCGCCTCGGCGTAATAACGCTCGGCTTCGGGGAAGTCACCTTCGGCAAAACCCAGGTCGCGATAGTACGGCTGCAAATGCACAGGAATATAGTGCAGGTTCACGCCGATGCCGGCGGCACGCAAGCCTTCGAACACCTGACGGTGGGGCAGACCGATGCGCTCGGTCTGCAAGCGCACCACGTACAGGTGCCACGCCGACTCCGCCTCCGGCTGCGCGCTAGGCAAGGTCAGCGGCAGATACGCCAGCAAACGGTCGTAGCGCGCCGCCAGTTCGCGGCGACGGGCGATGAACCCATTCAGCCTGTTCAGTTGCGACAGGCCCAGCGCCGCCTGCAAATCGGTGATCCGGTAATTGAAGCCCAGCTCGATCTGCTGGTAATACCACGGGCCGTGACTGGGTTCGCTCATCTGTTGCGGGTCACGGGTCATGCCGTGGCTGCGCAGGCGTTGCAAGCGCTCGGCCAGTTGCGGACGATTGGTCAGCACCATGCCGCCTTCGCCACTGGTGATGATCTTCACCGGGTGGAAACTGAATACGGTCATCGCCGCAAACTCCCCGCAACCCACCGGACGCCCGGCATAGCGGGCGCCCACGGCGTGCGAGGCATCTTCGATCACGGTGAAGTTATAGCGCTCGGCCAGTTCTGCAATCTTGCGCATATCGCAGCTCTGCCCGGAAAACGCTACCGCCACCAGCACTTTGGGCAACGTGCCGTCCTGCTCGGCCTGATCGAGCTTCGCTTCGAGGGCGAAGGCATCGAGGTTCCACGTCAGCGGATCGATATCGACGAAATCCACGTCGGCGCCGCAATAGCGCCCGCAGTTGGCCGAGGCCAGAAAGGTGTTCGGCGTGGTCCACAAGCGATCGCCCGGACCAAGGCCGGCAGCGAGGCAGGCGATGTGCAGCGCCGCCGTGGCGTTACTCACCGCTACCGCGAAGTCGGCTTGGCAACGTTCGGCCATCGCCTGCTCGAAGCGCTCGATGCTCGGACCCTGGGTCAGCCAGTCCGATTGCAGCACCTCGACCACCGCATCGATGTCCGCCTGATCAACGCTCTGGCGACCGTAGGGAATCATGCCGACAACTTCGCGTGCAGCTCGGCGATTTGCCCGACCGAGAGGTAGTGCGGATTGGTGTCGGAGCGGTATTCGAAATCTTCACTCACTGGCCGGCCACGTTCGCCGAGCTTGTCGATGGAGAAATCGACATCGACGCTGGTAAAGCGGATCGACGGCTGGATGGTGTAGTGGTCTTCGAACTCCAGGGTCATCCGCGCATCGTCCAGCGGCACCATCAACTCATGGAGCTTTTCGCCGGGGCGAATGCCGACGTTCTTGTGCGGCAAGTGTTCAGCCATGCCCCGCGCCAGATCGACGATGCGAATCGACGGGATCTTTGGCACGAACACCTCACCGCCGTGCATGCGCGCAAAGCTATCGAGGACAAACTGCACGCCGTGGTCGAGAGTAATCCAGAACCGCGTCATGCGTTCGTCGGTAATCGGCAACTGCTGCGCACCGTCGGCAATCAGCTTGCTGAAGAACGGCACCACCGACCCCCGCGAGCCCGCCACGTTGCCGTAGCGCACCACGGCAAAACGGGTTTGTTGTTCGCCGGCAATGTTGTTGGCGGCGACGAACAGCTTGTCCGAGAGCAACTTGGTCGCACCGTACAGGTTGATCGGGCTGGCGGCCTTGTCGGTGGACAGCGCCACAACCCTTTTCACGCCGTTGTCGATGGCGGCGGCGATGATGTTCTCCGCGCCATTGACGTTAGTGCGGATGCATTCGGTCGGATTGTACTCCGCCGCCGGCACCTGCTTGAGCGCCGCCGCGTGCACCACGTAGTCGATGCCGCGCATGGCCTGACGCAGGCGGTCGGCGTCGCGCACGTCACCGAGAAAGTAACGCATGCATGGTGCGTTGAACGTCTGCTGCATTTCGTATTGCTTCAACTCGTCACGGGAGAACACCACCACGCGCTTGGGCTGGTATTGCTCAAGCAGACGGGCGATGAATTTGCGCCCGAACGAGCCGGTGCCGCCGGAGATGAAGATCGATTTTCCGTTGAACATGTATTGATTCCTCTTCCCTGTCCGGCAGGCTTAAGCGAGCAACTGTGCCCAATCCAGCGCAGGGCTGTCAGTG
Source organism: Pseudomonas sp. RA_105y_Pfl2_P56 (assembly GCF_963970845.1). NCBI lineage: Bacteria > Pseudomonadati > Pseudomonadota > Gammaproteobacteria > Pseudomonadales > Pseudomonadaceae > Pseudomonas > Pseudomonas sp. RA_105y_Pfl2_P56. Next base: position 81,398 of record NZ_CAXAPL010000019.1, on the reverse strand, counting down.
AGCACGTAACCTTTGCCGTGCAGGCTCAGGTTGGCGTTGTAGGCCTGATCCTGGGCGAAAGCGGCTGCCCATTTTTCCATCAGAGCCGCGAGCGCTTTCGGTGCCTGCGGCAACTCGCCCTGATGGATGACCTGCACCGCGGGTGTCCAGACGGTCAGATAACCGGCCTGCCCCGCGCTCAGGCACAGATCGACATCGCTGAAACCATCAACAAAGGTGCTGTCGTCCAGCCCCCCCAAAGCGTCGAACAGTTCTTTGCGGACCATCAGGCACACGCTCGATACCGCCGAATAGTTCTGTTCCACCGTCAGGCGATGCAGGTACCCGTCAGCGTCGTGTTTCTCACCGACGAAAGCCGAACCGACGCCACCGTTCATGCCGAGGATCAGGCCGGCCTGACTGATCTTGCGATCACGGTCGATCAGTTTCGGACCGACCACGCCGACCTCCGGACGCAGGGCGTGGTTGAGCAGTGAGTCGAGCCAGTTCGGGTTGACCACTTCTGCATCAGCAGCCAGCAACACCAGATACTCGCCCCGCGCCTGACGACTGGCCGCGTTGAACAACGCCGCTTCGCTGAACGCCCGATCGGTGCGCAGCACCTGGACTTTGGAGTGCTGATAGGTGCCGAGCCAGTCATTGAGCTCTGCCGTTTGATCCGCCGCGGCGGCGATCAGCACTTCATATTGGTGATAACGGGTGCGCAACAACACGCCTTCGAGGCAACGTTGCAGCACCGCCAGATTGTTACCGGCCGGAATAATGATCGACACCAGCGGGCGATCACTGTGGTGGTAGTCGATCTGGTAAACCCCGGGTACCGCAGAAGTGACCTTGGCCTTGTAGCCGCGATTGCCCAAATGACGCAGCAACGCCAGACGCTCGTCAGGATTCTCTGCCAGTTCTGGGGCTTGGGTAATCAGCAGCGGCTCATCAAGGTGCGCCAGGCTGTTGAGGCCATGCTCTTCGATCAGGCGCAACAGCACATCAAGCTCCAGCGCCTTGCTGAAGTCGGCGCGGTAACCTCCGATTTCCACCAGCGCATCGCGGCGGACCAACCAGTGCCGCGCCATCAGGGTTGGCAGGCTCAGCAACAGGTCGAGGTTGAAACCTGGTCGGAACACGTCCACCAGTACACCGTTTTCCTGGCGCTGGATTTCGTCCGTGGACACTGCACGGCAATCGCCGGCGTTCATCAGTTCCAGACTGGCACGCAGCAGACCACTGGCGGTGAACTCATCACCAGCCTCTGCCAGCAGCAACCAGTCGCACGGCGACTGACGCGCACTCTGATTGAGCTTGTCGACCAGATTGCCCGGTGTCACCCGGACAAAGTGCAGGGTGTTCTGTGAGGTGGTTGCGGCCGGTGCTTCGCCGGTGGTGAACACGACAATCCGGAAGGCCTTGCACTGCCCTTCCAGCAAGCTGTCGAGAGAGACCTGAATCTTGTCAATGTCGCCATCCAGATCCAGCAGAAAAATGCCGAACTGCGGGCCACCGCCATTCTCCGCCAGATGTTGGCTGATTGCCGCGACCTGCTGCTCGTCTGGTGCGCGTGCGGCCAGCCATTTGAGCAGGCGACCGGACTGCATCTTTTCCATGACTGCATGATGATCTTCGATGGTCAAAGCTTCGAGGCGCTCGATCCATGCCTGCATATCCCGGGCTTCTTCTGCTTCGCCCATCGACACCAGTTGCGTCGCCAGACGCTTGACCACGGTACGGTTGAACGCATTCAGGTCATGGGCCTGCCAGAGACGGTCGAGCACACTCTCCGGCGTGTCGTTGTTGCGTGCTTGCAGCAAGTGCGCCTGACGGGTCCAGACGCCCTCAAGCCCTTCCAGTTGGATGCGCCCCGCCGGCATGGCGTGCAGCATGAATTCGAACTGCGCCAGGCGGTCGAAGAACGCCTCGTTGTAGAACGGCATTTCGACGTACTGCAATGGCCCGAACCGGCGATCCGGCTGCTTGAGTTCCTGATTCCAGGTGGACTGGATGATCAGTTCCGCCGTCAGTGCCCGGCCCGATTGCAGGCTGTCGACCATCGCTTCGAAACTTCGCAGGGCGAACGCCTTGCCCTGCTCGGCGTCGAGATTCTTGACGTCGGTCGGCAGCGCGGCGAGGAACTCGGCAAACGCTTCACGCTCGGCTACCGACTTGGCATCGACGTAGGTCAGCGAGTGATACACCTCGGTACTGTGTTCGGACGCACCATAGTTGATCTCCCGTACCACATAAGGCATTGGCAGAATCCGCGCCTTGGCACTGGCCAGCAGGTAGTAGACATGGCCGATTTCCTGCCATTGAAAACTGGTGCCCGGCGGTAGCGCCGAGTGCCATTTCTTCATCAGGTCAGTACGGGTCACCGCGTAGAACGGCGGGATGTACTGACGCATGTAATCGATGACCCGATCCTCAGCCTTTTCAGCGCAGTAGTCTTCCTGGACCTTCTTGTCGCGGCGGTAGTAGCTGACGCCACCGGCCAACGTCAGGTACATCAGGCAATAGCCGTGGCACATGCCGTAATCCGGATTGGCATGCAGGAAGCCAACGGACTCAGCCAGGGAGTCGTGCAGGATGAAGTCATCGTCAGCCGCCAGCACCATGTAAGGCGTGGTCAGTTGCTCCACACCATAAGCCAGTTTGGCCTGCATGCCCCAGTAGGCAAATTGCGGCACATGATGGTAATCGACAGCGGAAAAATCCCCTTCCGGCCGCTCGGGTGTGGAGTCCAGCACCATGATCCGGCAGGGCAAGCTGCTGTAATACTTCACCGCCCGGCGCAGAAACGCCGGCCGATTGTGAGTAATCAGCACCACGGTCAACAGCTCGTTGAGCGGTAGCGCCAGTTCAGAACTGTACTTGCCTTGCATAACTTCTCTCCACAACCGGCGACTCGCCGAGATAACGCTTTGGTGATGTTGCGAATTAACGAACGCGACGCAGATAGCCGTCCGGCGCCACGGTGATCAACAGTTTGTTTTGCAACTGCTGGTCGATCTCGAAATCCTTGTTCTCTTCCAGGTATTTCCATACCGCGGTTTTCGGATTGTCGCCCGGACCCCATGGACGATCCGGGAAGAAATCGGCGGGCATGTCTTCGACCACGGTGTCCATGACCACGCAGTAGCTGTCGACCGACACCAGCGGTGCGTACAGGCGCAGCTCTTCGAGGACGTGATCGTGGGTGTGGTTGGAGTCCAGTACCAGAATGACCTTCTTGCCTTTGGCGGCGGCTTGCACCTGGGCAGCGATGGCCGCGTCGATGCTCGAGCCTTCGATCATTTTGATGCGCTTGGCCATCGGGTGGCTTTCAATCGCTTCACGGTTGTGTGGGCGAATGTCGAGATCGATACCCAGTACTTCGCCGTGACCCTGCAGCTCCAGCAATGAGGCGTAGTAGATGATCGAACCGCCGTGGGCGATGCCGCATTCGATGACCAGATCCGGCTTGACCTGCCAAATGATCTCCTGCATTGCCATCATGTCCTGAGGCAACTGGATGATCGGGCGGCCCATCCACGAGAAGTGGTAGCTGTACTTGTGTTTAGCCGATTCGTTGAAGAAATCACGGGCCAGGCCAGTGAGTTTCTGGTCGTCACCCTGCTGGGCGATCTGCTCACGGCATTCGGCTTCGAAGGCTTGATTGATGCTGTTGTCGGTCATGTTCAAAGTCTCAATGGTCACTGGAACGAAGCGCTGTCAACGGCGTGATAGACGTAGCGTCCACCGGTCATCCGCTTGATCTCTTCGAGGTAATTGGAGTTCATCACAAACAGGTTGGCGCCTTCGGGCAAGGCGTCCATGGCTTCTTGCGGCGAGGACACACGGGCGCCGCTAAGCGGCAGATAACGACCCTGCTTGGCCGGGTTGATATCCACCACACGATCCACCGCCACACCGGCGCGCTGCAGGAAGAGCGAATAGATCACGCCTTTGGACGAGGCGCCCCAGATCGCCGAGCCCTGCTCGGGGGCGGACTGGATGATCTGCACCGCGCGTTCAAGGCTCGCGGTGAAATCGTCCGGCAACATCAGGCGTGGCACCGGTTGCTGCGGAGTCAGGCGCAACGTCGAAAGGTCGGCGACGATGTACAGGTATTGGCCGCCAAACAGGTGGCCGGCCTCGTGCACCGTGTCGAACATCCGGCGCAGGTCATCGAGGCGGAAATAATTGACGTGTTCGTAGAACAGGTCGAACCAGGCCTTGTGCTCGAGGATCCAGTCGAAGCACGGCACCTCGATGTAGATCTGCCCGCCCTGATTGGCTTGGGCGATCACCGACAGAAAGCTCACCGGGTCTTCGATGTGTTCAAGCACATGGCGCAGCACGATGGCGTCCGCCGCCAGACCGAGGCCACGGGTGAACGGCGCCTTGATCACGTCGGCATTCTCGCCTTCGTAGGCCGGATCGATCCCGGTGATCGAATAACCGAGGCCCTTGAGCAGCTCAAGGAAGTAGCCCTTGCCGCAGCCGACTTCGATCAGTTCCTGGCCCTTGAAGTGCCTGGCGATGATGCTTTCGACGTCGCTCAGGTGCTTCTGAAACTGGCCGGAATGCGCCTGCTCGTTCTGGTAGTCGGCGTCATAGCTGAGCTTGTCGGCATCGAACGCCGCGTTGAAGATCAGACCGCTGCGCTCATCCTGTACCAACAGCATGTCGGCACTGGCCGAGGCTTTCGCCGACTCCGGGTCAGCGAAGGTGCGGTTCTGCAGCACCGGCAAATCGGTGACCCGATACAACTCGTGCCTCATTGCGACTCTCCCAGTAGCTGTTGCAAACGCTCGGTCACGGCCCAGAACGCCATCGGCTCATGGCTCGGATAAGGGTAATGGCCCAGGTTCAGATTCAGTCGCGCACCGCGCTCGCGCAGACGTTGTTCAACCAGTGCACGCACCGATACCGGTTGGCCGCTGGCGCAATTGATCACGCCGTTGAAATCGCGCTGATGCACGATCGTGGCGAGGTAATAGGCGGCGCTGGCGATCGGCAAAAAGTCACGCAGTTGCTCGCCACCAGACATGTTGAACGACGCGTCCCCGGCACCGATCGCCCGGTCCAGCGCCGCCAGCAGACTGTTGGCGTTCTGCCCTTCGCCATGCAGGTAAAACAGCCGCGCCCACTGCAAGGTGAATGGCTGTTCCTGCTGCAGGTTTTGCAAAAACAGGTGCAACGTGTGCTTGGCCAGCCCGTAGGGATTGCTCGGCTGTGGCTCGGTGGTTTCGCTGAGCGGGCCGCTTTGCATGCCGTATTCGAAGCAGGTGCCGGTGACCAGCACTTGTTTCACGCCCGCCTCGACCGCACCTTTGATAAAGCGGTAGTCGGCCATCAGGTTGTGCTCGAAATGGAACAGTGCGCGATAGTTCGGCAAGCCCGGCCAGGCCAGATGCGCCAGCGCATCGACACCTTCGGTCAACGCGATTACGTCGAGATCGGCGGCGTGAATATCCGCGCTCACGAACTCGACGCCGTTGATCCACGGCATCCCCTGCGCGGTTTCTGCGTTGCGTGCCACTGCACGAACGGTGCAACCACGCGCCAGCAATGCCGAGACCAAATGTCGGCCAACGAAACCGGTAGCGCCTGTTACGAGGACTTTCACAGCACTTTCAACTCAGGCACGGCAATCACGAAGTGGCCATCCCACTGGCGCACTTGCGCCAGTTGCTGGCTGACTTCGTGCAGCAGGTTCCATGGCAGCACCAGCACGTAGTCCGGTTTCTCGATGTCGATCTGCGCCGGCGCGACAATCGGGATGCGGCTGCCCGGCAGAAACTTGCCCTGCTTGTGCGGATTGGCATCGGCCACCCACGCCAGCAAGTCAGGTTTGACTCCGGCGTAGTTGAGCAGTGTGTTGCCCTTCGCTGCGGCGCCATAGCCGACCACGCGTTTACCGTCAGCCTTGGCCTGCAACAAAAAGCGCAGCAGTTCATGCTTGATGCGTTCGGCGGCAGGCGCCAGGGTCGCGTAGTACTCGGCGGTTTTCACGCCCGCATCCAGTTCAGCCTGCAGTTGTTGCTGCACCGCCGGTTGTACTGCGCGACGCTCGCCGTCCTTGCACTGGACGAAGACGCGCAGCGATCCGCCGTGGGTGGTCAATTGGCTGACGTCGAAGACTTCCAGACCGTTGCGCTCGCACAGAGTCTGCACGGCAGTCAGCGACAGATAGGAATAGTGCTCGTGATACAGCGTGTCGAACTGCGCGCCGGCCATCAGCGTCAGCAGTTGCGGGAATTCGAACGTGGCCACGCCAGTCGGTTTGAGCAGCGTGGCGAAGCCACCGAGGAAATCGTTGATATCCGGCACATGCGCAAGCACGTTGTTGGCGGCCATCAGGTCGGCGCCCCAGCCTTCGCTTTTCAACTGCGCGGCAGTGTCGCGACCGAAGAACAGCTCACGAATCTCCAGGCCTTTTTCCCGCGCCGCTTGTGCGGTGCTGCGGGTTGGCTCGACGCCCAGGCACGGAATGCCGCGACCCGCGACGTATTGCAGCAGGTAGCCGTCATTGGCGGCGACTTCAACCACGCGGCTGTCAGCCGTCAGGCCAAAGCGCTCGACCATCTCGGCGACATAGCGCTCGGCATGCGCTAGCCAGGTGCTGGAAAACGAACTGAAGTAGGCGTATTCAGCGTCGAAAAGGCTGTCGGCACTGGTGTAATCCTCGGTCTGCACCAGCCAGCATTGCTGGCACACGGCGACCTTCAATGGCACCCATTGCTCGGCCTGCTCCAGGCGATCGGCGTGCACGTATGCATTGGACGGTGGCGAGGTGCCGAGGTCGATCAGCGGCAGGCTCAGCGGTGCGGCGCACCCACGGCAGTTCATAGACGCACTCCAGCAAAGTGTTGATCGAGCGCGGGATGGCTGGAATCACGCGCTGACAAATTATTGACAGGCAACGGCCAGGCAATCGCTAGCCGTGGATCGTTCACCGACAAGCCGCCCTCATGCTCCGGCGCGTAATCGGCGCTGTGCAGGTAAAGCAGCTCGGCGTCCTCGGTCAGGGTCTGAAAGCCGTGAGCGAAGCCGGCCGGAATCAGCAGGCTGCGACCGTCGCCAGCCTTCAGATGCTCGGCATGCCAGTGCAGAAAAGTCTCGGAGTCCGGGCGCAGATCCACCGCCACGTCCCACACCTCACCGCGCAGGCAGGTGATCAGCTTGGCTTCCGGGGCGTTGGCATTCTGGTAATGCAGACCGCGCACACTGCCCTTCTCGCGGGTGCAGGAATGGTTGATCTGACGGATATGAAACTCGCTGCCAAACGCACTCAGGCTGCCCTCGCAGAACAGTCGGGCGAAGTGTCCGCGCTGATCTTCGAAACGCTTGTGCTCGACGCTGAACAATCCGGCCAGCGGCAACGCCTTCAAGGAAAACTCGCTCACAGCGCGCCTCGGTACAGGTTCAGTTGGCCGAGGGTCACGGCGCGCATGTCATCGCCGCTCTGCCACGCCAGGTGCCAGTCGAGGGTCTGAGCCAAACATTGCTGCAAGGTCCAACGCGGTTGCCAGCCCAACACCTGACGGGCGCGACTGCTGTCCAGGCGCAACAGACCGGCCTCGTGCAATTCGCTTTTTTCGATGCGCAGACCGCGTGCCTGTGGCCAGCGGCTGGCGAGCAATTCGACCACTTCGCCGACGCTGCACATGTCCGCTTCGCTCGGGCCGAAGTTCCACGCTCCGGCATACTCCGGGCCTTGTTCGTAAAGGCCGGCGGCCAGTTGCAGGTAACCGGCCAGCGGCTCCAGCGCGTGCTGCCAGGGGCGTACGGCTTGCGGGTAACGCAGGGTCACCGGCTCGTCTGCCGTCCAGGCTTTGAGCACATCGGGAATCAGTCGCTCTGGGGCGAAATCACCGCCGCCCAACACATTGCCGGCACGCGCCGTGGCCAGGGCCAGACCGTGCTCGGCGTACTTGTCTGCCGCAAAGAAAGAGGCGGCGTAAGACTGCGCCAACAATTCACAGCAAGCCTTGCTGCTGCTGTAAGGATCATGTCCGCCGAGGGCTTCGTCTTCGCGGTACGGCCACAGCCATTCCTTGTTGGCGTAGACCTTGTCGGTGGTCACCAGTACGCAGGCGCGCACGCAACCGACCTGACGAATCGCTTCGAGCAGATTGAGCGTGCCCATCACGTTGCTGGAATAAGTGCCCAGCGGATCGCGATAGCCTTCGCGCACCAGCGGTTGAGCCGCCAGATGCAAGACGATTTCCGGCTCGGTGTCGGCGATGATTTCGAGCAAGGCGCCGAGATCACGCAGATCGCCGCGCTGATCGTTGATGCCTTCGTGGACTCGCGCCAGTTCGAACAGGCTCGGCTCAGTCGAAGGATCGAGGGAAAAACCGCTGACTTGCGCGCCGAGGCTTTGTAGCCACAGGGTCAGCCAACTGCCCTTGAAACCGGTATGCCCGGTAACCAGCACACGCTTGCCACGCCAGAAGTCTGCACTCAGGCCCATTGCTTCCATGGGGCCTCCCCGCTCTGCCACAGCGCTTCGAGGTGGTTCTTGTCGCGCAGGGTGTCCATCGGATGCCAGAAGCCTTCGTGTTCGAAGGCGTTCAGCTGTTCATCCTCTGCCAGACGCGCCAGCGGTTCGGCTTCCCAGGTGGTTTCATCGCCAGCGATATAGGACAGGACTTTGGGCGACAACACGAAGAAGCCGCCGTTGATCCAGCCACCGTCGCCACGAGGTTTTTCGGTGAAACCGAGCACCTGATCGCCTTGACGCTCAAGGGCACCGTAGCGGCCGGGTGGCTGCACGGCGGTGACGGTCGCCAGACGACCGTGGGCTTTGTGGTAATCGACGAGCTGAGCAATGTTGATGTCGGAAACGCCGTCGCCGTAAGTGAAGCAGAACGCCTCTTCATCTTGCAGATAACGCGCGGCACGCAGCAGACGACCACCGGTCATGGTTTCCTCGCCGGTGTCGATCAGGGTGACGCTCCACGGCTCGCTGTAGTTCTGGTGCACGTCCATGCGGTTCTCGCGCATGTTGAAGGTGACGTCGGAGGTGTGCAGGAAGTAGTTGGCGAAGAAGTCCTTGATCGCATAGCCCTTGTAGCCCAGGCAGATCACGAAGTCGTGAATTCCGTGGGCGGAATACTGCTTCATGATGTGCCAGAGAATTGGCTTGCCGCCGATCTCGATCATGGGCTTGGGCTTGAGGTGCGACTCTTCACTGATGCGCGTGCCGAGGCCACCCGCCAAAATAACTGCCTTCATCGTCTCCCCTCTTGTTCTTCACCGGGCTGCGCATGGCTTCGTTGAGCGATGCGGGCCATCTGGCTAACCCTTTTGCCGCCTGCGGCGCCGCTGCGATGACCGCGAGCGCTCGTTTTATGGCGATTTGAGGAGGACTTGCAGGAAACGCGCCAGCTCCGCTGCGTCAGGTGCGCCGCGAGGCATGAAAAAAGGGATGAATCCAGCAGCGGATTCATCCCTTTCATTGCGCTGCATCAACAGATTGAGCGATCAGCCAAACAGGGCGAAGCCATCGACAGTCGCCGGCAGGTCGTAGAGTTGGCCGTCGGCAGTCTGCAGGTGCTCGATGTTGTTGAACCCGGCATACCACCCCGCCAGTTTCACGCCGTTGTCCGGCACACTGGTGCTGCCGTCGTTGCCGCTGTGCAGGTAGGCGTCGTCACCGATACGGGTGACGTTCAACTGGCTGGCGTTGGTGATGGTGTAGAGGATGAGCGTGTCGTTGATGTCCAGCCCGTAATCCTGAATCGTCACCAGGCCGCTGGTGTTGACCACGTAGGTGTCATCACCCTGGCCACCGTAGGCGCTGCCGCCGGAATTCGACTGGCCGGCCAGGTTGAGAATCAGCAGATCATTCCCGCCGTCGCCATTGAGCACATAGTTGCTGCCCGTAGCCGTCAGCACATCGTTGCCTTCACCGCCAAAGGCCATGCCCCGACCCAGCGTGATGGTGTCGTTGCCGTCATCGCCACTGGCCCAAGTGAACAGACCATTGCGGGCACCGACGATGACATCATCCCCCGCGCCACCCGACAGAGCGTCGGACTGCCCGGCCTTGTCCAGACCGGACGCCAGGCCGCCATAGATATGGTCATTGCCATCGCCACCGGTAATCTGGTCGTCGCCGGCCCCGCCCTCGAGGATGTTGTCGTCCGAATTGCCTTGCAGCGAATCGTTGTACTGGCTGCCGCGCAGGCCTTCGATATCGATGTAGATATCGTAGAGCGCAATTCCGCTCTGCGGCCCCCAGTTCAGAGAGGCGCTCAGGCCTTCAGCGCTGTCGTCGTAACTGACGATGTCGATACCGGCGCCGCCTTCAAAACGGTCGCCACCTGCACCGCCCAGCAACACGTCATTGCCGGCACCGGAGATGATGGTGTTGGCTTCGTCGTTACCGTAGCCGGTGAAGTCTGCAGTGCCGGTGTACGTCAGGTTTTCAATGAAGGGGTCCATGTGCATCGATGACAGGCTGGTGTACAGCTGATCGGTACCGCCCATGTAGCCCTCGATTTCCTTGATGGACACACCGACGCTGTTGATGGTGTACACATCGTCACCCGAACCACCTTCCAGCGTCACGCCGCCGACATTGGCGGTGAAATGATCAGCGAACGAAGAGCCGATAACGTGCTCCACATTCAGCAGCGTGACACCCGGCGCCCCGACACGCGGGCCGATGTCGATACTGACGCCATCCAAGGAGTGGCGATAGCTCACAGTGTCGTAGCCGTCGGCGCCATCAACGGTCATCGTGTTATCGAGCAGATACACCACGTCATCGAAGTTCGAACCCTGGATCGCTTCGATGCCGGTAAAGGTGTCTCCATCTGCAATGGTCAAGCCATCATAGTTGGTGAAGTCCTGGACGCGCACACCTTCAAGGCTGTCGGTGTAGCTGACGGTATCGTAACCATCGCCACCGACAAAGTGGTCGGCACCGGCGGCGCCCCACAGCCAGTCATTGCCCGCACCGCCGATGATCTCGTTGTCACTGGCGTTGCCGTAACCCTTGAAATCGCCGTTGCCGGTAAAGGTCAGTTTCTCGATGAACGGGTCCATCTTGATCGTGTTGAGGCTGGTGCGCAGCTCGTCGTAGCCACCGTTGTTTTCTTCAATGAGGGTCACGCCTTCGGCGTCGACGGTGTACAGATCATCACCGCCATTGCCGTCAAGCGTCACGCCACCCACGGAAGCGGTAAAGGTGTCGTTGTAGAAACTGCCAACCACCTTCTCCACCGAAACCAGCGTGTCGACCTTGCCATCAGCCCCTATGACCGTAACAACGCCAGCGCCAACCTCGACACCGACTCCCGTACTCATTCCATAATAGGTCGCCGCATCAAACCCTTCACCGCCGTCCAGCAAGTCCGATCCTGCGCTGGCCAACAGTTGATCATCCGACTCCATTCCATAGAGTTCGTCATTGCCGTGGGTGCCAATCAGGACATCCGCTTCACTCGTTCCATTTACTACTGTCATTTGCTTCTTCCTTGCGTTGTTGTCGAATACGGAAATCTGTCACCTCAGATACCGGCCGGACAGGTCTTCACTGGCTGTGCCAATTGAGCACATGGAAAGGTATCGACAGAAAAATCCCGATGCTTGAGCCCGCTGCCAAAAAAGTATCCGACTTGATACAAAAACCTTTTTGCCACGCAAAAAAAACAGGCGACTCGAAAGTCGCCTGTTTCTCATAGGGCCGTACGCGATTCGATCAATCCGCCAGCCAGCCACTCTCCCAGTAACGCAAGTTGTCGCCACGCAACACGTAGTCTCGCAGCACCACCTCACGCAACTCGTCCCCCATGCGGTAGCTGGCATCCGGGTCGGCCAGGTGCATGCGGATAGCCTGCAACCATTCATCGGTGCTGTTGGTCTTGACCCGGGTGCATGGCAGGTAACCGCGATAGGCCTCGGTGTCGGTGCAGATCACCGGGTAGCCGCAGGCGCCGTACTCCAGCAGACGCAGGTTGCTCTTGCAGTCGTTGAAGATGTGGAATTCCAGTGGCGCCAACGCCAGATCGAGATTCAGGCTTGCCAGTTTGGCCGGGTACACTTCCAACGGGATTACCCCGTGGAATTCATGCATGTACGGACGCAGATCATCCGGGCACATGCCGAAAAACACCCAGTCGACTTCGTTGGCCAGCTCACGCACGACATCGGCGATCACCGCCAGGTCGCCGTGGTGACTGGTGCCACCGCCCCAGCCGACCCGCGGTTTTTTCGAAGTGCGGCGCTGGCTGCGCAGGCCGGTCCAGAGATTCTGGGCAAGCATGTTGGGAACAACGCGAATGTCGTGGTGCATGTCCGACAGCGCATTGGCCAATGGCTGGGTCGATACCACCACGCGATCGCACAAGCCGATTGCCTGGCGCACCATGCGTTCCATCTCCTGCTTGTTGGGCATGTTGCGGATATGGGCATTGCGATGGGGAACGTCGATCACATAGTCATCGAGTTCAAAAATCCGCCGGGCATGGCAGAACTTCTTCAACGGCGGGATTTCATCGATCGCACCTTGCGAGTAGCGCCCTTGCAGAACGATGACGTCCGGTGACTGACGCTCGATTTCAATGATCGACGGCAAGCCGTAGCGAATGCAGCCTTCAGCGCGGTTGGCCGCTTCCAGCTCGATCAGCGGCTGACTCATGCGGTAGTGACCAATGGCAGATGCATTGATCGGCACGGCGAGTACGTTGGGCAATTGCGGTCGCGAAAAAGCCGTCCAGCCGGTGCGCAAACCCGGCTCAAGACTGAAACTCGTCGCACCGACACCCTGCAATGACAGGTTGACGTTGAAGGCTGGATCACGGGCAATACGCGACAACCAGCGCGTGTAGAAGGTCTCCTTCTCATGCATGTGCTGCTGGCCTTCTTCGGCTGTCGCATCGACAGTTGGCCGCACCCCCTGGGCCAGTAAGGCATATGGCGTCCACACCACCAGATAACCTTCCTGGCCAATGCGCAGACACAGGTCGACGACATTGAGCGCCTGCTTAAAATCCTGCTCATCGAGCCCTGCGACAGACTCGAAAACGGCCTTGCGCACCATCACGCAATCACCGCCGACGGCACTCAGGTCATGGGTCGCCTGCAGCCGGAACATGTAGCCGTCGGACTGCAGCGACTGCCCATAAAATGGCAACCCGACGGCTCCTTGCAGGCCGAGGATCATGCCGGCATGCAATACGTAACCGTCCGGGTTGAACAACTTGGCGCCGACCACGCCGACTTCCGGGCGTTGCGCCTGATTGAGCAGTTCGTCCAGCCAGTCAGTGTGGGTGATCACCGAGAAGGTATTGAGCAGCAGCACGTACTCGCCACGGGCCTGCGTCACCGCACAGTTATGCAGGGCCGCCATGTTGTCATGCTGCGGGTAGCTCAGGACGCGAATCCGCTCGCCCCCCAGCTGCGCCATGCCGTCCAGCCATGCCAGCGCCTCGGCGCTTTCACTGCCGTTGTCGACCAGCAACAACTCGTACTCGGAGTAAGCGGTTTTCTCCAGCACGGTCTCGACACAGCGCTGCAAGGCAGCGGTCTGATCGCGCGTGATGATGATGATCGACACACGCGGACGCCGGGCGTGCTGATAGTCGACTCGATTGAGCAACTCGCAACTGCCACGACGAATGCCGTGAGCAATCCCCATACGCTGCAGATGCGCTTCGAGCACCCGTGGATTCTGTTCGATCACCGCCGGCTCAGCCAGCCACCCAGACAGATCGAAAGGCGATTCAAGCAGGACTTCGGCAACGTGCCCGACCACCTGCGGACCTTCGCTCTCGACCATTCGCCACAGCATGTCGTGAGGCGCCAGCTCGGCGAACGTCGTATCGAATCCACCGAGCGCCAGGAAACGTTCGCGCTTGAACACCAAGGCACGCCCGACATACGGATAACTGCGCATGAGGTCGAGGTTGAAATCCGGTTTGAACGCGGGCTCTGCCGATTCGCCATCGCGCAGGCTGCCTTCATCGCTGTACATGCAGCTCAGCCATGGCGAATGCGCAATGCGGTCAGCCATGACCAGCAAGGCCGGCATTACCAGACGGTCCCCAGCCTGTAACAGGTAAAACCAGTCGGCACCTTCGAGTTGCGGCAACAGTGCGTTGATCTGCCCCAACCCGTCATCCTGCAACGGCATACGGAACACTCGCCCATCCAGCATGGGAACGGAGCAGGAGGCGGACAACAGCAGAATCAGCTCCGGCGGATAGTCCTGGGCTGCGAGTGCTTCCAGCGTCCGTTCGACGCCATCGCGACTGCCCTGGGCATCCATGATGATCGGCACAATTCGCGGCTGCTGCGGCCAGGCGGCCAGAGTTTCCGGGAGCAACTTGCGCTGCCCTTCGGTCAGACTGCGGCATTGCAGCCAGTGCGCATAAAGTTCGGCGAAGCTCCAGCTATCGATACCGACACACCACTCCTGGCGACTCTGTTTGGTGCCTAGCGTTCGGCTCAGCGGCAGCTCTTCCCAGACACGCGGTGATTCGTCAGCCTTGGTCAGCTGGATATAACGAACCCAGCCCGGGGCAGGTGCAGATTCACCGCTGCGAGCCTTGAGCATTTGCAGAATCCACTCGCGCTCGACCTCAACCGCGTCTTTCATCGGTTGCTGCGCACTCAGACGTTCCGGGTAGAGCCGTTCGGCGCTGAGCACATTATTGGACACCGCCAGATTGCCGCGCCGCAGCAGGCAAACGTACAGGGCGAAATCCAGGGTCGCGACAAAGCAGTGGCCCTCTTGAGTCAGCACCGGCAACAGCTCGACGAGATCCGCACGTCGAAACAAGGCATTGGTGAAACCGCCCAGCACATTGACCGGGAATTTTTCAAAAATGCCCAGCAGGTCGTCACCCTTGAACAGACCGCTGTGGGGTGACAAAGAAGTGTTTTCCAAGCGCGCCGGCAGGATGATGTCGTTGGCGTCCCAGAACAGACGCTGAGCCAGCACCAGGCTGACTTCCTCGCGCAACATCTCGTGCGCCTGCTGCTCGATGCAGGCAGCATAGAGATGGTCATCGTCACAGAGGAACTTGACGAATTCGCCCTGCGCCTGATCGAGGCACGCCTTGAGGTTGCCGACCATGCCCAGGGTGCGCGGGTTGCGCACATAACGCACGGCAACACCGGACTGCTCAGCCACGACGGTGACAATCCCTTCGATCTGCTGGCCCCGACTGTCGTCGCAGACAATGATCTCAAGGTGCGCGTATGTCTGGCTGACAGCACTGTTCAATGCCCGCTCGAAGAAACGCGGATTGAAGGCGGGAATAACGAGGCTGACAAGAGGAAGTGAATTCACGGCGGGCTCACAGGCGGTACGAGCCCGCTCGGAAAAGCGAGCCCTTGATACCGCTAAAAAACAAAACTGAGGGACAAGGCAACCGGGCGCTTACGCGCCCGTTGGCGTCAGATCTTGTTGAACAGACCCAACTGACTGATCTTGCTGAACGCCAGTTGTGCAGCCTGCAGCATGGTTTGTTGCAAGGTCAGGCGCGTCATCACTTCAGCCGGATCCGAATCGCGGATCGAACCTTGAGTGGTGGTGTTCGCGGTACTCAAGCTGTCGTTCGTGGAGGCTTGCATATCCAGCGCCTGGCCGCGAGCACCAATTTCGGTGACCGCGGTGCCGATTTGATTGCTGGCCGCATCGATGTTGCCGATACCTGCCTCCATCGCGCCCTGGAATTGTTGCTTGGCCACCGGATCACCATCGATCGGTGTGTTCAGTGCGGTGATCATCTGACCCAGGGTATCAAGCACGTTCTGGGTCTGGTGATCGTTCGATCTGATCGAAAACTGATCGCCGGCGGCCGGCGCAGCGCCCAGCGCGAAAGTGACGCCCGCAGCAGTAGCATTGCTACCCACGACAGTCCCCGAGGACACGGGTTTGCTGTCGGCAGTGACCGGCGCTGCGTACAGATCGAAAGCGGTGGCGCTGGTGAACTTGAGGACTGCGCCACCCTGCGGGAAGGCTGCCGTGTACGCTGCCTCGTCGGTGATGCTGGACCCCGAGATCACCGCAGTCGACGAGTTGCCAGGGCTGCGCGTGGTGGAAAACGAATCCGGCGCAGTCGACAGCTGGAAGCTGTGGCCGGCAATGACCGCGTCCGGGTTGGTGTCACCGGTCTTCAGGTTGATGTTCAGCTTCATGTCGACGCCACGGAAGCTGACCGTCTGGTTGGCACCGCTACTGTTACTGACCAAGCCGTTCTGGCTTGCTTCAGCAGTCACATCGTTGCCCAAGGCATCAGTGATTTTCAGTTGGGTGCTGCTGAGGAAGCTGACGGTGTAAGGCTGGCCAGCGGTGAACTTGGAGTCATAGGTGGCGGCTGTGCCGACTGTACCGTTGGACAGCACGACGCGCCCGTCATCCACGGCTGGCGCGGTCATGGTGACGTTGGTACGCGCGGTATTGATGGTCTGCTGGAAAGCAGCCCAACCAGTGGTGTTGGTGCCGACCGTCATGCCATCACCGATGCCCAGGTTGATCGTGGTCTGATCACCGTTGTAGGAATAGGTGCCGTCAGCATTCTGCGAGTACGGCGCAGTATCAGTTTTCGAACCGGAGAACAGGTAGTTGCCGCCAGCATCCTTGGCGTTCATCAGGCCCAGCACTTGTTGCTGGATCTGGCCCAGTTCCGAAGCGTAAGCCTGGCGATCCTTGTCGGTGGCCGTGCCGTTGTTGGCGGCGAGAGCGAGTTCCTTGGCGCGCGCCAACGCGGTGGTGATTGAATCCAGCGTGGACTCTTGCACGTTCAATGCACTTTTGGTGGTGTCGACGTTGGTCTTGTACTGATCCAGCATTGCGGCCTGTTGACCCAGCTGCAGCAAGCGCCCGGCACCGACCGGATCATCGGCCGCGGTGTTGATGCGCTGCAGGCTGCTCGCCTCGCTGGCGGTGGCAACGGCCTTGTTGAAATTACGCTGATAGTCCGACGCTTGCGTGCCGTAATACTGGGCGGTGGAAATGCGCATGAATTACGACTCCTTAAAGGCTGTTAATCAGTGTGGCGAAAGTTTCCTGCGCAGCTTTGATGATCTGCGAAGACGCTGTGTAGTACTGCTGGTATTTGACCAGGTTGCCGGTTTCTTCGTCCAGGTTGACCCCGGACAACGAGTCGCGAGCACCTTTGGCGTTATCCAGAATCGCCGTGGTGGCCGCGCTGTCGGACTTGCCTTGGGCGGTCTTGGTACCGACGTTGGTGACCAGCTTGTTGTAGGCGTCTGTCAGGCTGATGCCCTTGCTCGCCGAACCGGTGTCGACGGTCTGTTGCGTTTGCAGGCCAACCAGGGCCTGCGCATTGCGATTGTCCGAGGACGCCGCACCGGTCAGGTTCATGGTGAAGGTTTCGCCGGACTTCGGCGTGCCGCCGACGGTAGTCTGCACCGTGAAGGTCTTCTGTACGTTCGGCGTGACGGTTGTGTCCATCACCGGGTTGCCGCTGGCATCGACGACGCCGACTTGCAGGTTCAGCGTGTTCGATTGGCCGGGAACGATCGTGCCGGTGCCAATGGTTGCCCCCTTGGCATCCACCAGGTTGTACGACTGGCTGCCACCGCTCGCCGCGCCGAACACCAGCTTGACCGGCGTCGAGTTCTTCAAAGCCGCCTGCATATCAGCCTGGGCAGTCGGGTTGTAGATATCAATCTTGTCGCTGAGCGTCGGCTGAGTGTAAGTCCCCAGGCCGGCAGCGCTGGCCACGCCGGTCAACGGACCTGCCGCAGCAATTTTCTTCGGATCGGTGAGCACCGTCTGGATGCTTGTGGCCGCATTACGGGTCGGAGTCACTTTAAAGGTGTCACCGGCGCTCAACGCACCACCATTGAGTGCGAGGGTGAAACCGTCGATCACTGGCGGCGGATTGGTCGTAGTGCTGAAGGCGCCCAGGTCGGTACCGTCAGAACGCTTGACGGTGTAGTCAGTGGCGCTGGTGAACGTTACCTGATAATCGCTGGTGGTCAGCTTGCCGGTGTCCTTGATGGTGACATCGAGGTTGCCCGAACCTGCACTGTTACCCGACTGCGCGATGCTGCGCTGACTGATCAGTGCGGCACTGTTGATGTTGTTGAAAATCGCCGCGCCGAAGTCACCGTTCTTGTCGATGCCTTGGGCTTGCTGGCTGTTGACTTGATCAGCGATCACCAGCGCCACTCGGCCCAACTCGTTGAGTGACGGGTCAAGGACTTCTTTGCGGTAAGTGAGCAGGCCGCCAATTTCGCCACCGCTCATCGCCGAAGTGATGTCGATGGTGCTCGAACCGCGATCCATCTGGATGGCCATGCGCGACGGATCGGTTTTGCTCGCGACCATGCTCAGCGTGTTGGTGGTGTTGCCGATCACCAGCGGCTGACCGCTGCCAATGTAGACGTCGAAACTGGTGCCACGCTCAACAACCTGTGCGCCCGTCAGTTCGGAGAGCTGGCGAACGGCTTCGTTACGGCTGTCCAGCAGATCGTTCGGCGCGCCCCCGCTGGTGGAGATCTCACCGATCTTCTGGTTCAGATTGGCAATCGAAGTGGCCAGTTTGTTCACCTGGCCCGTCATGTCGCCAAGGCTGCCGTTGATGGTGGTGTTCTGATCGTTGAGCTGTTTGGCGATGGTATTGAAACGACTGGTCAGCGCCTGAGCCCCCGTCAGCACCGATTGACGCGAGGTATCATCGGTCGCCGACGTCGAAACGCCCTGCATCGTCGTGAAGAATTTTTGCAGCACACCGGTCAGGCCGGTGTTGGTGTCCGACAGCATGGAGTCCAGCGGCGTAGCCTGGGCCAGAAAAGAGGCCGACTCGCTGTCGAGCGAGGTTGCTGTGTGCAGTTGGCTTTCCAGATATGAGTTATACACCCGGCGCACGTCAGCCAGGGTCGTGCCCGTACCAATGAAAACAGTGCCGAACTGCTGCGAGGATTTGGTGCCCTGCACGGTTTGCTGACGTGAATAACCGGCGGTGTCGACGTTGGCAATGTTGTTGCCTGTCGTAGCCAAAGAGGACTGGCTGGCCGACAGTCCCGACATCCCGATATTGAGCAAACTCATGGTTCAGACCTTATACCTTGTGCCTTATAAAGGCGTGGTGGATACACCCGCCGCAGCGTAGTTTTGGAAACTGTTCATCTGCTTGGCAATCTGCGAAATCTTGTTTGCGTAGTTCGGGTCGGTGGCGTAACCGGCCTTTTGCAACTCGCGTACAAACTGTTCTGGGTTATCGGCCGACTTCAGCACATCTTGATAGCGATTATTGCTCTGCAGCAAAGTCACCAGATCATGGAAGCTGTCCTTGTACGAGGCGTAGGAACGGAACTCGGCCGTCTCCTTGACCATCGCGCCATTACGGAACTCGCTGGTGATTGCCCGGGCCGAATCACCCTTCCAGTTACTGCTGGCCTTGATGCCGAACAGGTTGTGGCTGCTACTGCCATCCTGTGCGCGCATGACCGATTTGCCCCAACCGGTTTCCAGTGCCGCTTGCGCCACCAGATAACGTGGATCGACACCGATACGGTCAGCCGCTTCCTTGGCCATGGGCAGCATGGTGTTGACGAATTCGTCGGCGGAGCTGAAGGCTTTCTTCGCCGGGGCCAGCGGAATCTGTGCCACCGCACGGCCGTAAACCTGCATCTGCCCGCCGGAAGCCTTATCGGCCTCGGCGCGTGCCAGCCAGTCGCCGTTGTACAACGGACCTGCGCCAGTGGTGGCGGCCGTCGTAGCGCGCTGTGGCAATTGTGTCGCGGCGTTCGTCGCAGTGGCCGACGGCACCAGACCCGCGAGCAGGCGATCAGCCAGTTTCGGTGGCAAAGCCAAACGCCGCTGATTGATCAATGCCATGTCGTTGCGATGGTCCAGTTGCGTGTTCGGCGCATTGACTGAACGCGAGGCCCACAATGGACGTTCGCCATTGAGTCGCGACAACGGGCCATGGGTGGCGACCGTGCCAGCGGCAATCGGCGTTGCCACGGCAGCAGCCTTGGCTTTGGCTTCTTCCTGCTTGGCGGCGGACGCGGCCGCCGCCAAGCCGGACGCCAGGGGCTTGTTCTTCGACATCTGGCGCATCAGCACGTCGGCCAGACCGATACCACCGCCCTCGCGGGACAGCGACACGGCCAGTTGCTGGTCGTACATTTTCTGATACTGCTTGGCCGCCGGCGTGTTGAGCGGATTGTCCTGCCCCAGCGCCTCGGTGGCCGAACGCATCGACTTGAGCATCTCGCCGAGAAACAGCGACTCGAACTCCTGCGCCACTTTGCGCATGTTCGCATCGCTGTCCTTGTCGCCAACCTTGAGCTGGTTCAGGCGATTGAGGTCAGAGTAAGAACCCGAATCGCTGCTACTGACCAGCCCGCTCTTGCGCATGTCCATGGTCGTCGTCCTCAGATCACGATCAGGTCGGCTTGCAACGCGCCGGCCTGCTTCAGTGCTTCAAGGATCGCCATCAAGTCACCCGGCGCCGCGCCGACCTGGTTCACCGCCCGGACGATCTCGTCGAGGGTGGTGCCCGGGCCGAACTTGAACATTGGCTTGGCTTCTTGCTGGGCATTGACCCGCGAGCGCGGCACAACGGCAGTCTGGCCGTTGGACAACGGGCCCGGCTGGCTGACGATCGGGTCTTCGGTGATGGTCACGGTCAGGCTGCCGTGGGTGACGGCGGCTGGCGAGACTTTCACGTTCTGACCGATGACGATGGTGCCGGTACGCGAGTTGATGATGACTTTGGCCACCGCCTGACCGGGGTCGACTTCAAGGTTTTCCAGAATCGACAGATAGTCGACACGCTGGCTCGGGTCGAGCGGTGCGGTGACGCGAACCGATCCACCATCAACGGCCTGCGCCACACCAGGGCCGAGCATGTCGTTGATCTTGTCGACGATGCGCTTGGCAGTGGTGAAGTCAGAACGATTGAGGTTCAGCGTCAGGCTGTTGCCCTGATTGAAACCACTCGGCACCGAACGTTCCACCGACGCACCGCCAGGAATACGACCGGCCGACGGAACGTTGACAGTGATCTTCGAACCGTCGCGACCTTCGGCATCAAAACCGCCCACCACCAGGTTGCCCTGAGCGATGGCGTAGACATTACCGTCGATACCCTTGAGCGGCGTCAGCAGCAACGTGCCGCCGCGCAGGCTCTTGGAGTTACCGATGGACGAAACGGTGATGTCGACTTGTTGACCCGGTTT
Source organism: Pseudomonas sp. RA_105y_Pfl2_P56 (assembly GCF_963970845.1). Taxonomy (NCBI): domain Bacteria; kingdom Pseudomonadati; phylum Pseudomonadota; class Gammaproteobacteria; order Pseudomonadales; family Pseudomonadaceae; genus Pseudomonas; species Pseudomonas sp. RA_105y_Pfl2_P56. Next base: position 60,242 of record NZ_CAXAPL010000019.1, on the reverse strand, counting down.
GGCAAACGCAGGCAGATCGGCACTCACCGACACCGCCGCGACGTTTTTCAACTGCACGTTGCCCGACCCTGCCGGCACCTTGATGCCGAACTGCGAGAGCATGTTGTTGAAGGTCTGCAGGGTGAACGGCGTTTGCGTCGTCTGGTCACCGGTGCCATTCAGCCCGACCACCAGGCCATAGCCGATCAACTGGTTGGAACGCACGCCGGAAATGCTGGCGATGTCCTTCAACCGTTCGGCTTGTGCATTGAAGGCCGCCGACAACAAAAACGCGGCCACCATAAGGCTTCTGAAATTCAACGTAGCCACCTAGAAAGGGAACAGCGGGCTGAGGAAGAAACGGTCGAACCAGCCTGGCTGACTCGCATCGGCAAACGAGCCGGTGCCCGAGTAGGTGATGCGCGCATCGGCGACACGGGTCGACGACACGGTGTTGTCAGTGGCGATGTCATCGGCACGTACCAGACCGGCGATCCGCACCAGCTCATCGCCGGTATTGAGGGTCATCCACTTCTCGCCGCGCACAGCGATGATGCCATTGGGCAGCACGTCGGCCACGGTCACGGTAATCGAACCGGTCAGGCTGTTGCTCTGGCCGGACTTGCTGTCGCCCTTGGTTGCGCGGTCGCCGCTGTAGCCGACGTCCAGGCTCAGATCAGTACTGCCCAACGGGTTGTTGAGGGTACCGCTGCCGCCAAACAACGAAGTCAGGCCGATGCCGGTCTTGCTGTTCTTGGCCACTTGCGAGTTGGCGTTTTTGCTCGCCTGGGTTCTCTCGTTCAGGGTGATGGTGATGATGTCACCGACCCGGAACGCCTTGCGGTCGCTGTACAGGTTCTGCTCGAAGCCGGCCTGATAGATCGAGCCGTTGTTGGCTGCCGCCGGCAACGGCGTGCGCGGCAACACCGGAGCGTAGTAAGGGTCATTGGGCTTGGGCGTCGGAGCGACGCAGCCCGCGAGCGAGACGACTCCACTCAATGCCAGAACAGATACGAAGCGATTCATGACCCTACCTCACGGTGTTGCAGGCGACCTCATGGCCGCCTCATAGACTTGATTACAGATTCTGCGTTACGAACGAGAGCATCTGGTCGGCGGTGGAGATCACCTTGGAGTTCATCTCGTAAGCGCGCTGAGTGGTGATCATGTTGACCATCTCTTCAACGGTGCTGACGTTGGAGGTTTCCAGGGTGTTCTGCAGTGTGGTGCCGAAACCGTTCAGGCCCGGCGTACCGACTTGCGGCGCACCCGACGCAGCGGTTTCCAGGAACAGGTTGTTACCCACCGCTTGCAGACCGGCCGGGTTGATGAAGTCGGCGGTTTGCAGGTTGCCGATCACCTGGGATGCCGGGTTACCGGCAACGGTGATCGAGACGGTGCCATCACGACCCACAGTGAAGGTCTGCGCATCGTTCGGGATGACGATGGCGGGTTCCAGGGCGAAACCGCTGGCATTGACGACCTGGCCATTGGAATCGAGGTGAAAAGTACCGTCACGGGTGTAGGACGTGGTGCCGTCCGGCTGCAGAATCTGGAAGAAACCGCGACCATCAACGGCCAGATCCAGCGGCTGCTCGGTGGTTTGCAGGCTACCGGCGGTGAAGTTTTTCTGCGTACCGACGATGCGCACACCCGTACCCACTTGCAGACCCGACGGCAGCTCGCTGTCCTGAGTCGACTGGGCGCCTGGCTGACGCTTGATCTGATACAGCAAGTCCTGGAATTCGGCGCGATCACGTTTGAAACCCGTAGTCGAGACGTTCGCCAGGTTGTTGGAAATGGTCGTCAGGTTGGTGTCCTGGGCGGACAGACCTGTTTTGGCAACCCATAGAGCCGGAAGCATTCGATTCTCCTCGTGCGCCTGTTTTACGGCGCGACGTTCTGATAATTAGCTGATCTGCAAGACCCGAGCCATGGCCTGGTCGTCGTCTTTGGCGGTGTTCATCATCTTGACGTGCAACTCGAACTGCTTGGCCAGGGCCAGCACCGATGTCATCTCTTCCACGGCATTGACGTTGCTCGACTCCAGGAAACCCGACACCAGTTTGACATTGGCATCGGCCGGCGCAGGCTTGCCGTCCTTGGTGTAAATCGAGCCATCGAGGCCCTTATTCATGTTCTTGATGTCCGGGTTGACCAGTTTGATCCGGTCCACCTCTGCCATGACGCGCGGGCCTTCGCCCATCGCACGAATACTGATGGTGCCGTCTTCACCGACTTCGATCTGCTGCTCGGGCGGCACGGCGATCGGACCGCCATTGCCCATCACCGGCATGCCGTTGCCGGCGCGCAGTACGCCGAGGGCGTCGACATTCAGGCTGCCGGTACGCACGTAGCTTTCGCCACCGTTCGGGTTCTGCACGGCGATCCAACCATTGCCGGCCACGGCGACGTCGAGGTCACGGCCGGTCTGCACCAGCGAGCCTGGGGTGAAATCAGTGGCGGGACGTTCGCTCATGGCATACGCACGCGCCGGAAAGCTGTCACCGAACACCGGCATCGAACGCGCCTGCTCCAGGTCGCGCTGAAAACCATTGGTGGAGATGTTCGCCAGGTTGTTGGCATGCGCCTTTTGCGCCAGTGCGTTCTGGCTGGCGCCGGTCATTGCCACATAAAGGTACTTGTCCACACTCTTTCCTCTGCATGCCGGACGTTTGCCGCCCACCGCTGTACTGCTGAGCCATAAGCAATTTGCAGACCAACTTTTTTCTGGCGGCTTCAGGCCCGGCAAACAAAGGACTTGAGGGGTTTTGCGCGAACGGGAGAAATGTATCGAAGTCGAAAAACCGGCGGTGTTATGCCGGTAGGTGGCAAAGCCTGGCGCTGAGGCTGTCGGTACCAACGCCTTCGCGAGCAAGCTCGCGCCCACAGCGATTGCATTGCAAATGTGCAAGCAGGCTTGCTCGCGAAGAGGCCATCATTACCCACACATGTTTGGGCTATGAATCGGTTTTACCGACTTCATACTCCCGCAACTTATTGGCAATGGTCGTATGCGAAACCCCCAACCGCTTGCCTAATTGCCGACTGCTCGGATGCTCGGAATACAACCGCTCCAGCACTGCTTTCTCAAAGCGCCCGACAATCTCGTCCAAACCACCCTCCAGCGAAAAATCGCCAAGCGGCTGACGCACGCCGTAATCCGGCAGACGAATATGCTCAGCCTTGACCGTACCGCCATCACACAGCGAAACGGCCTGGAACAGCACGTTTTCCAACTGCCGCACATTACCCGGCCAATGGTAATGACTAAGCCGGTCCATCGCCGCCGGTGCCAGTTTGGGCAGCGAACACCCGATCTGCCGACTGGCCTGATCGAGGAAGTGCTCCACCAGCGGCGTCAAGCCATCGAGGCATTCACGCAACGGTGGAATGTGCAGCGAAAGCACGTTCAAGCGGTGATACAAATCCTGGCGAAACTCACCGCGCGCGCACAGCTCCGACAAGTCGACCTGCGTGGCGCAGATCACCCGCACATCCAGATAAACCTCTTCGTCGCTGCCGACCCGACGGAAACAGCCATCCTGCAGAAAACGCAGCAACTTCACCTGCAAACGCGGGCTCATCTCACCGACGCCATCGAGAAACAAGGTGCCGCCCGCCGTCAGCTCCAGCAGCCCGAGTTTGCCTTCGGCGCGCGCACCTTCGAAAGCACCCGGGCCATAGCCAAACAGCTCGGTCTCAGCCATCGACTCCGGCAGCCCCGCGCAATTGAGCGCCATCAACGGCGACTGCCCACGCGGACTGGCGAGGTGGCAGGCGCGCGCCAGCAACTCCTTGCCCGTGCCGGTCTCACCCTCTATCAATAAAGGTGCGTCCAATGGCGCCATGCGTCGCGCCTCGCGCACCACCGCGGCCATGACTTTCGAGCTTTGGAAGATGCTGTCGAACCCGCGCAACTCTTGTTTGCGCACGTTATAGATGCGCTCGCCGACGCGGTCGGCGCGATGCAACGTCAACACCGCACCAGCCATGGCTTCGCTGTCGTCGTGCTCTGATTGCAGCGGTGCGATGTCGGCCAGAAAGACGTCACCCTTGACCTTGACCCGCATACCGTTGATTCGCGATTTGTTGGCGCGCACCAGTTCCGGCAAATCGAAATCCTCGGCATAGCGCGAGAGCGGAATCCCCGGCACCTCATCAACCCGTACGCCCAGCAACTGTGCCGCCGCCCGGTTCGCCGCGACAATCGAGCCGCCCATGTCGATCGACAGCACCGGGAATTCCAAGGCGCCGAGCAAGGCATTCAACTCCATGTGCCGTCGCTCGCTGGGCATCAGCCCTACTCGCTTGACCCCGAACACCCCGGCAATCGCCTCGAACTTCGGCCGCAGCGCCTGGAACTGGATATTGATCAGGTTGGGACAATGCAGATAGATCGCGTTGCCGTGCTCACCACCGACCTCGCCGCGCGCGACGTTGATTCCGTAAGCCACCAGCAGGTTGAGGATGTCGCGCAAGATACCGATGCGGTTCTGGCAGTGGACTTTGATGCGCATAGAAAAGGCCTGACAAGGATTAGGTTGAACACAACCCCTGTGCAAGCAAGCGGCTCCCACAGGGTTTTGCGGCGCACCCTGGTCTCACTTTTCTGTCGAGGCGCGCAGATAGTCGTCAAGATTATGTGACACCCAATAGCCTTTTCAAACCTGAAAATCGCAGCAAACGCGAAGCAGACTACAATCCGTAACGAATACTTTACGAAAATCGACGATCTTTCCTACAAGGACGCCATTCAACCCGCTGCAAATCAACACGCTCTCGAGTCATTCTGAGTCCATCGCTGGACATAACAAGAACGAATTCCCCTAGCAGGAGAGCAGCATGAAGCAGACGCAATACGTGGCCCGCGAGCCCGATGCGCAAGGTTTTATCGACTACCCCGCCGAAGAACACGCGGTGTGGAACACGCTGATCACTCGCCAACTGAAAGTGATCGAAGGCCGTGCGTGCCAGGAATATCTGGACGGTATCGAACAACTCGGCCTGCCCCACGACCGCATTCCGCAACTGAGCGAAATCAACAAGGTGCTCGGTGAAACCACTGGCTGGCAGGTCGCTCGCGTCCCGGCACTGATTCCCTTCCAGACGTTCTTTGAACTGCTCGCCAGCAAGCAATTTCCGGTGGCCACGTTTATTCGTACCCGCGAAGAACTCGACTACCTGCAAGAGCCGGACATTTTCCACGAGATTTTTGGTCACTGCCCGCTGCTGACCAACCCGTGGTTCGCTGAATTCACCCACACCTACGGCAAACTCGGCCTGCAAGCGACCAAGGAAGAGCGCGTGTACCTGGCGCGCCTGTACTGGATGACCATCGAGTTCGGCCTGGTCGACACCCCGCAAGGCAAGCGGATCTACGGCGGCGGCATCCTGTCCTCACCGAAAGAAACCGTTTACTGCCTGTCGGACGAACCTGAGCATCAGACATTCGATCCGCTGGAAGCCATGCGCACGCCGTACCGCATCGACATTCTGCAACCACTGTACTTTGTCCTGCCAAACCTCAAGCGCCTGTTCGACGTGGCCCATGAAGACATCATGGCCATGGTCAGACAAGGCATGCAGTTGGGTCTGCATGCACCAAAATTTCCGCCGAAACCAAAAGCGGCGTGAACCGTGGCTTTTGCTTACAAGTGAGTCTGTCCGTTAGCGCCACTTTGGTTTAGCGTGGCGCAATTGACGACCGTTATAAAAAAAACACTCGATTCAGGAATCCAACCATGTCCACTTTGAACCAAGCCCACTGCGAAGCCTGCCGCGCCGATGCGCCACAAGTCAGCGACGAAGAACTGCCGATCCTGATCAAGCAGATCCCTGACTGGAACATCGAAGTACGCGACAGCATCATGCAGCTGGAGAAAGTCTTCCTGTTCAAGAACTTCAAACATGCACTGGCCTTCACCAACGCCGTCGGCGAAATCTCCGAGGCCGAAGGTCACCACCCGGGCCTGTTGACCGAGTGGGGCAAAGTCACCGTGACCTGGTGGAGCCACTCGATCAAAGGCCTGCACCGCAACGACTTCATCATGGCCGCACGCACCGACGAAGTGGCCAAGACCGCAGAAGGACGCAAGTAATGCACTTCGACGCCATTGGCCGGGTACCCGGCGACCCGATCCTCGGTTTGATGGAGGCGTATGCGCAGGACAGCAACCCGCGCAAATTCGACCTGGGTGTTGGCGTCTACAAGGATGCCCAAGGCCTCACGCCAATCCCCGAGGCAGTGAAGATCGCCGAGGCACGGCTGGTCGAAAGCCAGGACACCAAAACCTACATCGGCGGCCACGGCAATCCGTCGTTTGGCAAAGTCATCAATGAGCTGGTACTGGGTGCTGACTCGAAGTTGATCGCCGAACAACGCGCCGGCGCTACTCAGACCCCGGGCGGCACCGGTGCCCTGCGTCTGGCCGCCGACTTCATCGCGCAGTGCTTGCCGGGCAAAGGCGTATGGCTGAGCAACCCGACCTGGCCGATCCACGAAACCATTTTCGCGGCGGCCGGCGTCAAGATCAGTCACTACCCGTATGTGGGCAGCGATAACCGTCTCGACGTCGAAGCCATGCTCGCAGTGCTCAATGAAGCACCGAAGGGCGATGTGGTGCTGTTGCATGCGTGCTGCCACAACCCGACCGGTTTCGACCTGAACCACGACGACTGGCAGCGCGTGCTGGAAGTCGTGCGCCGTCGCGATTTGCTGCCGCTGATCGACTTTGCCTACCAGGGCTTTGGCGATGGTCTGGAGCAAGACGCGTGGCCGACCCGCTTGTTCGCCGCGCAACTGCCGGAGTTGCTGATCACCAGTTCCTGCTCGAAGAACTTCGGCCTGTATCGCGACCGCACCGGCGCGCTGATCGTCTGCGCGAACACCGCCGACAAGCTCATCGACATTCGCAGCCAACTGGCCAACATCGCCCGCAACCTGTGGTCGACCCCACCGGATCACGGCGCAGCCGTTGTAGCGACCATCCTTGCCGATCCAGAGCTGAAAAGCCGCTGGGCCGACGAAGTGGAGGCCATGCGTTTGCGTATCGCGCAATTACGCAGCGGTTTGGTCGAGGCGCTGGAGCCCCATGGTCTGCGTGAGCGTTTTGCGCACATTGGCGTGCAGCGCGGAATGTTCTCTTACACCGGCCTGTCACCCGAGCAAGTGAAACAACTGCGCGAGCAACACAGCGTTTACATGGTCAGCTCAGGCCGGGCGAACGTGGCCGGTATCGACGCCACACGCCTCGCCTTGCTGGCACAAGCGATCGCTGACGTCAGCAAATAGATCCAGCCACACAAACCGCTGTGGGAGCGGGCTTGCTCGCGAAGGCGCAGTGTCAGTCGACAATTAAGTTGCCTGATACACCGCCTTCGCGAGCAAGCCCGCTCCCACATTTACTTTGCGGTGATCTTTGTTTTTGCTCCCCCTGCGGCCATTTGTCGCAATAATTCGAATTAAAAGTCTGATTGTCATTTTTCCTGCTGTATCCTGCTCAGGCTTTCAAAAAGCGCGGATCTACCAGATCTATCAACAGACTTAGCGAGGAGCGCAACCATGCACGAGATTCCTAATCTCCCCTTCCCAAGCCTGCACGTACCTGAGCAGACGACCACGCAACAAGCCGGCGCGGGGCAGCCCGAACCGAAAGAAGCCGTTGAGAGCCGTCCGGCCGACAGCGAAGAGTAACCCCGCCGTACAGACCGTGTGGAAAGCGCTAACATGCGCTTTCCACACTGCCTGAAACCCCGAGCCCGCCATGACCGACGAATTCTCCGAAAGCCAAGCCGCCGTTCTGATCGGTGCCACCGAGAAAATGATCGAAATCTGGAGTCGGCTCTCCCCCGAGAAGCAAGCCGCCCTGCTCGCCCGTTTCGGCAGCGAAGAGAACGCACTTGCCGCACTGGTCACCACGCAACTGGTCGCCCCCGCCAAACCCTGAAACCGTCGACCGGCAAATAGTTTTACTTTTCCCCGCCCCTGAAACGTTCGCGCCGGTATCATGAGCAGCCTATCTAATCTGCTGCTCCCGTGGACCTTTACCCATGTCGTTCTCTATGTCAGAGCCCCAGCGCCCCCTGGCGGTCACGCTGCAAGTCGTTTCCATCGTCCTCTTCACCTTTATCGGCTATCTGAACATCGGCATTCCACTCGCTGTACTGCCGGGCTACGTCCACAGCGACCTCGGTTTCGGCGCGGTAATCGCTGGCCTGGTGATCAGCGTGCAGTATCTGGCCACCCTGCTCAGCCGTCCGTATGCAGGCAAGATCATCGACAACAAGGGCAGCAAGCTGGCAGTGATGTATGGCTTGGCGGGCTGTGGTTTGAGCGGTGTGTTCATGCTGATTTCAGCATGGACACCGAACATGCCGATGCTCAGCCTGATCAGCCTGTTGATCGGCCGACTGGTGCTGGGCAGCGCGGAAAGTCTGGTCGGTTCCGGCTCGATCGGCTGGGGCATTGGTCGGGTTGGCGCGGCGAACACCGCCAAAGTGATCTCGTGGAACGGCATCGCCAGCTATGGCGCGCTGGCAATTGGCGCACCGTTCGGCGTGTGGCTGGTCAGCCGTCTGGGCTTGTGGAGCATGGGGGTGAGCATCATTCTGCTGGCCGCGTTGGGCCTGTTACTGGCCTGGCCAAAAACCGCCGCGCCGATTGTCGTCGGTGAACGTCTACCATTCATGCATGTGCTGGGCCGCGTTCTCCCTCACGGCTGCGGCCTGGCGCTGGGTTCAATCGGCTTCGGTACCATCGCCACCTTCATCACCCTCTATTACGCCACTCAGCAATGGGACAACGCGGTGCTCTGCCTGAGTCTGTTCGGCGCCAGTTTCATCGGTGCGCGCCTGCTGTTCGGCAACCTGATCAATCGTCTTGGAGGCTTTCGCGTGGCGATTGCCTGCCTGTCGGTGGAAACCCTTGGCCTATTGCTGTTGTGGCTGGCACCGGATGCCCATTGGGCATTGGCCGGCGCAGCGTTGAGCGGTTTTGGTTTCTCGCTGGTATTCCCGGCGCTGGGTGTGGAAGCGGTGAATCTGGTGCCCGCGTCCAGTCGCGGCGCGGCAGTCGGCGCTTACTCGCTGTTCATCGATTTGTCGCTGGGGATCACCGGGCCATTGGCCGGTGCGATTGCGGCAGGCTTCGGTTTTGCCTCGATCTTCCTGTTCGCCGCCCTCGCTTCTCTAAGTGGATTGGCGTTGAGCGTCTATCTGTACCGTCACACCGCCAAGTATCGGGAAGACTAGAAATCCACCTTGCCGCGCCCAGCCTTGATACTGCCGCGCTTGGTTTTCGATTCAAGCCGACGCTTCTTCGAGCCAAGGGTCGGCTTGGTCGGGCGGCGTTTCTTTTCGACTTTGGTGGCGCTCAGGATCAACTCGACCAGACGCTCCAGCGCATCGGCGCGGTTGGCTTCCTGCGTACGATATTGCTGGGCCTTGATGATCAACACGCCATCGCTGGTGATGCGACTGTCGCGCAACGCGAGCAGTCGCTCCTTGTAGAAATCAGGCAAGGACGAGGCCGGAATGTCGAAGCGCAGGAGCATGGCGCTGGAGACTTTGTTGACATTCTGCCCGCCGGCGCCTTGGGCACGGATGGCCGTCAATTCGATCTCGGCATCCGGCAGATGCACGTTGTTGGAAACCCTCAGCATTGCATTCTCATAGTGATTCCGAATAACTCTCAGTATCCGTAAAGCCCTTGATTATTATGGCTTTAGGCGTTCTTCTATTGTCTCAGTGTTTCACTCTACAACGTTACTTTTCAGGCGAAACGGGAAACAAACGGGAAAATGGCCAAGCGCATTCGACTGACAGAAATGGAAGCCTACAACGTCAAGGGCAAGAAATCCGAACCTATAGGCTCCCGTGGCAAAGGCACCCTGACACTCGAGCGCAAGACGGCGGGGTTCATCAACGGCTACTACCGAGAGCGCACCAACGCAGGGGACAAGCGCATAGCATTGGGCACATTGACCAAAAACCCACGCCCCGACACGAATGAAATGGATCTGGACGCTATGCGACTGGCGGCGCTGCGTGTCGCTACCGCGTCAATCGCTGCGGGTGGGCTGGAACAGTACCTGGAACAACAATTGGCCCTAAAGGCCACAGCAGCGGCAGAGTTGGCACAGGTCGCCGCGCAAGCCGCCCTTGAGGCGAGACGCGGCACCTTCGGCGACCTGTTGGACAGCTACGTCGCTCACCTGGAAATGTCAGGAAAGGTGAGTCATAGGGCCGTAGCGAACCAATTCAAGTCTCATATCAAGGACTATCACTCCGACCTCATTCAGCGCCCCGCCGCCCTGATCGAGCCCGAGGATATCCAGCTCATCTTATCCGGCGTGCTGGGACGCAAACCCAAAGGCCGAGGGGTCGGCAACCATGCTGCAGGCGGTGCATCAAACGATATGCGCTCGATCTGCAACAACCTCCGTCTGTCACTGCAAGCAGCCTTCAGTCACGCCGTCAAAGCGCACCTCTCGCCTGAACGAATGGCGCACAGCGGTAAAGTGTTTGCCATACAGGCCAACCCTGTTCGGGATGTTCCGTCCGTACAAGGAGCCAAGCGAGCCAATACGGAATCACTGACGCCGTCGGAGATGGGCGAACTGCTGCGTTACCTGGACAAATTACCCGAGCCTAAACGGGGCATAGCCAACGCCCTAATCTACCTCGGCGGGCAGCGGATGACCCAGCTTTGCTCCGTGCCCTGGAACGCCGTTACCGACGACACCATTTGCCTTATGGACTCCAAGGGGCGCAAAGATCAAGCCTGGGAGCACCTCCTACCCATCACAAAGCGCATTGCCGAAATAATGGCCCCCATGGTCGAGCACCACATAGGCGATGGCCCTTTCTCCTTCTCAGAAGGCACGACTGCAAGCACCTCAACGATCATCAAGGCGTTCAGCGAGGCAGGCCAGGTGCTGGCAAAGGCCGGCAAGACTCGCCTCTTCACCTATCGCAATGTTCGTGTCACTGCTGAAACCCTAATGGCGCACCAGGGCATCAGTTCAGAGGTGCGCGCTTGGCTGCTGTCGCATGGCCGCAGTGGGGTGCAAGCGAAGCACTACGACCGATACGCCTATCTACCAGAAAAACGTGCCGCTCTGGAGCAATGGGGGCGCTACTTGGATGCCTTAGTAAAGGGAGACCAGTCCAGCAGCAATGTCGTTTTACTCACCCGCAGGAAAAAATCCGACGAACGGTAGATTGGTGACCATTGCCGGGCATATTGACATATGTGTCCCATATGCCCCTTGGGGAAGCTCTTTAAGCATCGAAAGGCAGTTCAAACACGCGCTCTGTCGACACCTTAGAGTTGAATGCGCCTGAAACGCCCCGCTACCATGTGGGCACTGGCGAGTTATGTCGTGACGCCCTAAACACCAAAGAACATTGGGCAAATCAGCAAAGTCGGTAATTAGCAGGCAAGAAAAAGCCCCGGTATTTGAGGTACCGAGGCCGATTCGGAAAGGAACGTTGGAGCGTCCCCTGCATACCGCAACAAGCCAGTACGCCATCCGAGAGACGAAGCTTTTTGAGGGGCTTCTTTGCGGGCTTTTGGCCTGCCATGAAACTGTATTGCCATGAGGCGGACTATGCAATGTCCTCCCATCGACGCGAACACTTTCACGCTCTCGGCTTTTCCGTACGCCGTTAGAGTAAGCAAGCAATGACGCTATCCACCGACAATACCCCACGCCCAAACCTGCCGCGTGCAGGGATCCGAGCCACTACAGAACAACTCTGCACCCTCTATCAGATCAGCCGCACCACCTGGTGGCGCTGGTCGAAAGTCGAAAATTTTCCAACCCCGCTTCGCGCCGGCCGCATCCTGCGCTGGGATGCCGATGCCGTGGACGCATTCCTCACCAGCCAGAAGGGTTGAGCAATGGCAACCTGCATAACAACTCGACCAAGGGTTGCAAACTCGTTCGTGCACGGCTATCGTTCGTCTGTCGCTGCTAATTCAGCGACCGGGTTTGGCGACCCGATTACTGTTAGGCGCACAAGCGCCCCCATTACGATTGCAGGCGCTTTTTTTGTGCCCGCACATCCTGTTTATGGTGGCTGTGCGCGGGAGACCTTCGGGTCTGCCGGGTGCCTAACGTCCCGGTTCGCCAACCTGCGCACAGCTGCCACCTTAAATCGTTTGGCGACGATCGGTGGCAGCTCCAACACTACGTCAGGAGCTCCACCCATGTCTGCCCTCATTCCGCCCGCAATCCGCGCACTTGCTCACCGTCGCATGGCCTTGAGCGCCCTCCGCGCAAACTCATCCCTATCCGTTCGACTCAATCGCTATAACGCCCATATGGCCATTGTCCGAAGCTGTGAAGCCATTGTTTCCAACTCGCGTGAAACAACGTTGCATCGAGTAAATTACTGCCCATTAGCCAGCCACGACTAAGCATAAACAATCTCAGCGTTCTATCGCCTTTGTTGGCCGCTAATAACGGTCGCGTAGCCCAACTTACTCGACGGGTTTAACACAATGATCATTTTTCAAATGCGCAGTAATGCGCTGATGGGATCGGCTTGCCCGAAAAAAGCCTCTGGTATCCAGCACCAGGTCAAACAAATAAATCATGACGGGTATGCAGCTCCCGTCCGTACCTATTACCAAGTCGGAGACCAGCAGAATGTCCAGGCTGGGGACTACGGCACCGCGATTGCCGGAGACAGCGGTAAAGCCGTTGTCGGGGAAAGTGGTTTCGCCGTCGTAGGGGATCGCGGCAAGGCTCACGCAGGAGACTTTGGCACAGCCTATGCCGGAGAGTTCGCTACAGCCATCGTTGGAGATTGTGGAGTGGCCACTGTCCGGGACTGTAGCAACGCCGTTGCCGGAGTCCTGGGGACAGCCATCGCAGGTGACTATGGCCAGGCCTCAGCCGGGGCAAGTGGGATGGCCAGCGCCGGAATTAAGGGAGTCGTTTCCGCCGGCGAGAAAGGCGAAATCCGGCTCAGGTACAGAGACAGCCGAGAAGAACGGTTTAGAACCGTTATCGGCTACATCGGTGAGAACGGCCTTATGCCGAACACTGCCTACACACTCGACGATAAACACGCTTTTGTGCGGGCCACCCGTGCGTTGGGTGATGCGCAATGAATACGACTATTCCAACGTCCGTATGGGCGACAGCACAGCAGCTTTGCGCTCGCTACCAGATCAGTCGCACTACCTGGTGGCGCTGGTCTACAACATCGGGTTTCCCCACACCCATCCGTTTCGGTCGCACAGTGCGCTGGGACGTTAATGCGGTAGAGACCTACCTGACACGACTGGAAACGAACCAGGAGGGAAGTACTCATGAGTAAGCCCACTCCCCTCGACCTGATACGACAAACCGCCCTGCACGCCCTGAGCGCTGCTGAAACTCTGTTACCTGAGTGGCTACCAGGAGGCACTCGCAAAGGCCGCGAATGGGTGGCACCCAACATTGCCCGCGGGGATCAGAAAGCCGGTTCCTTTGGCGTGTCGCTCGACTCTGGCCGATGGAATGACTTTGCCGACGACAGTGCGCACGGTGGTGACCTGGTGTCACTTCTGGCCTATCTCAACGGTTGCCGACAACTGGACGCCGCCAAGGAGATTGACGACCGTCTACGGCTGGGCCTGTTCAATCTCACGGCTGCCGATGCTCAGCAGCTCCAAGAACGCCGCCGACAGGCCGATCAGGAGCGCGCATCGTGGCGTCTGCGTGAGCAGCAGCTCCAGGAGGCGAAAAACCTTGCTGCTGCCCGCCAGGCGTCGCAGCTCTGGAAAATGGCGAAGCTCGCCGATCCACTGCACACCTACTTGTTAGCCAAAGGTGTGCAGCCGTATCTGCTGCGCCAGTTGGGCCAGGGTCGCCTGCTGGTTCCGCTCTGCGATGACGGGCGCTTGGTCAATCTGCAAATCATCACGCCGGACGGTGGTAAACGCTTTTTGACGGGTGGTCGTGTCCAGGGCTGCTATTCGCCTTTGGGCAAGTTCTCCGACGGCTGCCGCCTGTATGTCTGCGAAGGCTGGGCCACTGGCGCAACCCTGCACAACAACACCGGGAGTCCGGTGGTCTGCGCAATGAACGCGGGCAACCTCAAGCCGGTGGCCGTGGCAATGCGTGAGCGCTACGGCGCAACGTTGGATCTGGTCATTGCTGGTGATGACGACCGAAAGACGATTGGCAATCCGGGGAAACGTGCTGCCAACCAAGCAGCCCGCGCAACCGACGCTCGTGTGGTTTTCCCGGAATGGCCCGCTGAGGCCCCGTCCGACCTATCCGACTTCAACGACCTGCACCTCTTGCTTGCAGGTCAATCTAAAAAGAGCCGCAAGGTATGAGCACTCACGAAAAAGCGTCCACCCTGAGCCTGGTTGGTGACCCTGCTGCTCCAGCACCTGAAAAACTGGAGCGGCCACGTTATGCCGTCTACGAGAACCATCGCACCATCGAGGGCAGGACATACAAGCCAGGCACCTGGTATCACGGCTTGAAGCAAAGCGGGCCGGATGAAAAGGCCATCCCCGTAGACCACTGGATCTGTGCGCCTCTAAACGTTGAAGCTGAAACGGCCAACTCAGAAGACGGCACCATTGGGCGGCTCCTATCTTTCAGCCACCGGGGAAGGCGTATTGAATGGGTCATGCCCATGGAAGCGCTGGCCGGTAAAGGTGATGAGGTTCTGAAAGTTCTGATGGGGCGGGGTCTGGTCATCGAGCACCACCAGCGCCGCCAGATCGTCCCCTACCTGGCTAGCCATCAAGCGCCCGAACTGGTGATCGCGACCACCACCAAACCGGGCTGGCATGAATCAGGGGCGTTTGTGTTGCCCTCTCGCGTCATCGGCGGCGAAAACGTGCGTTTCCAGGACTCTGGCAGGGCAGCCAACATCTTCACCGACAAGGGGTCTATCAGCGGCTGGCAGACCGAGATTGCTACCCGCTGCCTGGGCAACCCCGTGTTGATCCTGTCGGTCTGCTGCGCCTTGGCGGGGCCTCTGCTCGCCAAGGTGGGGGTGAATGGGGGCGGTGTTCACCTGGTGGGCGATTCGTCGAGTGGTAAATCGCTTGCCCAGCTCTTGGCTGCATCCGTGTGGGGCAACCCAGGGAGCTTCGCGGCGTCATGGGACGTATCGAAAGGCGGTGTCGAGATTGAGGCTGCCTCGCGCAACGACACCGTATTGATCCTGGACGAAATCAAACGGGCCGACCCCAAGCGTGTTCAGGAAATGGCGTATGCCATCGCCAACGGGATGGGCAAGGGAACCATGACCAGGGAGCGGGAGGGACGCGCCAAGTTGACCTGGCGTGTACTGGCGCTTTCCAGCGGCGAGCGCTCATTGTCAGACCATGCCGCCATCGGTGGTAGTGGCGCCCACGCCGGAGCTGAGCTGCGCATGGTGGACGTCAATGCCGGCACTCGCACGCACCGCGCCTTCGACGATGTGCACGGACTGACGGGGCAAGATTTTCACCGGGTCGTCAACGATGCTGTGGCGCAGCACTACGGCCATGTTGGCCCGGCATTTGTGGAATCGCTGATCCAGAAGCCCGAGGATCTGCACAGCGCTTTCAGGCAGGTGCGGGAAGCCTTTGGTACTGAGAGTTCACAGGCTGGGCGGGTGGCTGATCGCTTCGCGATTATGGCTCTGGCGGGTGAATCGGCTATCCGCCGCAACTTGCTGAACTGGCCGAAAGGAACAGCCATAAAGGCCTGTCGCCTTCTGTTCAACGAATGGCTCTTAACAACGGGTGATGGCAACGCGGAAGATCGCCAGATCTTACGTGGTCTCGCTGATTTTATCGCTCTACATGGTGACAGCCGTTTTTCGGATGTACGCGCAGAACACGCCAACCTGACTGTCCGTGAACGAGCAGGGTTCTACGAGGTAGACGATGACAAACGCCTGTACCTGTTCAACACACCCGCACTTCTGGAAGCGGCTTCTGGCTTCGGTAAAGAACGAATTCTACGAGCCCTATTAGGAGCTTCGGCAATTGTAAAAGTTGACGAGGAAGCCAAGGGTAGCAGGCGGACAAAAAAGTACCGCACGCCAGGTGGTGGCAGTTCCCGTTTTTACGTGATCGACCCCGAGCGACTGGAAAATGAGGGGTAAAGTCAACAGCGGTCATCATCAAACCATAAGCGCACTGTGAATTTTTGATGGGAACAGTGGGAACAAGGGAACAAGCCAGTAAATACGGGGTTTCTAGCGTTCCCATATAAAACACAAGAGTGGGAACATGGGAACACAACTCTGTTTAATAGGGGCTTTACCACTTCCTCTGTTCCCGCTCAAAAAAAAGCGGGAACGGCCAGATGCTCTGAAAGCCGCATTCTAGAGCGGTTGATCCCGAGTTCCCGTGTTCCCTCAAGTTTTTGAAATTAGACGCGGTATAAGGGGGGTGGCAGTGTTTTTTGTTGACGGAATGTCGGGAGGCTGGTCTAGAAAAAAAATAGCAATCCAGGTGACGGACATCCAGGCACGACAAAGCCAGTGAACGCATCGCCACTTGGCGAGCAGTTTTACCCCCGTCAGCGTCGACAAAACTGCTATCACTTTTCGCGATCGATCTGCGCACCAGGTTAAGAATTGCTAGCAAGGAAAACGCAATGAGAGAGCAGAAAAAGGTACTCACCATCCGAGATCCATCGCCCTTTTTGATACTGCAAGCCAAGGCAATGACGGGGAAAGCGACCGGTAGCCAGGCGTTCATCGCGGGTATCGAAATGATGATCCGGCAATCCGAGCAAATCGCCGATCTGCGAGACGACAACCGCAAGCTTCGGGAGCAGCTCCAAATCGCGCAGGGCCTGCTCCGGCAGATCACACCGATGTGCGTCCAGGTGGCCGAACTGGCGGGTCAGAAAGACTGGTTATTCGACAATTGCGGTACTAGCTGATCGACCAAAACAAACAAAGCCCCAAGCGGTTATGGTGGGGCCTTTCACTTATTCGGAATTTAAGTCAGTTAAATAACTCCAGCTCACTTTGAAACATCTAACTGTTCGAACATCTGAAGTTGCTGATCCCTGGGCAGCTCACACAAACGCACAAGCAGAGAGTTATTCGGCTTAACAGCTGAAGGCTTAAGAGTGTGCGAAAAGTTAATATGCGCAACAAAGCTGTGACCGCACGCCCTAGCGTTCGTACATTGACAGTAAAGCTTTGAAAACACTGACGACATTTTTTCTTCCTCAGTAATAAGCGCCTTACTTCCACACTCTCTGCAATAAACCCGCATAAAGATCAACTCTACATGTCAGACAATCAATTGAATTGTGTTAATATTAACACGCAATAAAAGCATATTGAGCAACTTCATACTGACCGCACTCAAAGAAATTAACCATATCACTCAGGGAGGCGCTTAATGCCCCGATCACTTGTTTCTTCTTGGAAGCGTGTCGCCATCAGTGGCCCAACTGCCGACGGCCGAGAAATCAAACCACAGGAACTACGCGACTGTGCAGAAACCTACAAGCCATCGACGTACACCGCTGTTATTTGGGTTGAGCATCAGCGCTGTAATGGTGCCCACGGGACTGTCTTCGCCGTACGCCTGATTGACGGCGACCCCTCATTTGGAAAGGGCCAAGTTGCACTAGAGGTACAGATGAAACCAAACTCCCGACTACTCAAGTTAAATAGTGACGGAGAAAAGCTGTTTTCCAGCGTGGAGATTACTCCGAATTTTGCGGGTTCTGGACGGGCCTACATGACCGGTCTGGCCGTCACTGATGAACCTGCCAGCCTTGGAACTCAGGAACTTTATTTTTCCAAACGGGCCAACAAAGCCTCCTATCGCACTGCATCTATGCCACTGCCGTCGCAACTGCGTAGTAAGGCGTTAGCAGCCAACCTGGAGCGAGCGAAGCGGAAGATGATATTTTTTTCGAATGAAGCTAGAGAACGTCGAGAGCTGACTAACAAATCCAAGCCGGGCAAACGAGTGCTTTAGCGTAGCCCACACTTTGACGCCCCCAACATTAATTAAATGACTAAGGAACATTGACATGCAACTCACCACTATTGATCGAGCCAACCTGGCACCAGAACTACGGGAGCTCGTGGCTTGTTTTGACGCCGACAAAGAAAGTTACATTGCCCTGCAAAATCAGCTCGCCGAAGTGACACAGGAAAGCCAACGGATCAATCAAAAAGCCTCTGAGTTGGAAGGGCAAGCCAAACGTACCGATGCGTCTTGGAATGACTTAGCGAAGTCTGCCACCATCGACCAGGATAAAATCAATGAAGAAATTGAACGTAGCGCCCAACTCAGGAAGGATGCTCAGGCGCTACGTGTCACCGCCGAAGCAAGAACCGGCCTTCAAAATAACTTAATTGTTCGAGTAGCAGAAGCTCGAATAAAGCTGGCAGGTGTTCCTAACGTAATTAACAAGGTGCATTGGCAAACTCAACTTGCAAAAATATTTGCTCAAGACGGTATGCGGGAAAGCTTGTTGGAAATGTTCGCTTTGTCCCGCGCATTGTTCCTCAGAAGTCTTGAAGAGCACGATGGTTTATTGCGTGGCTGTAATAGCATGCGCGAGAGACAAGCAAAAACGAATGAGCTTACCTGGAAGGCTTTCGGTAAAGACCTTGAGAAACTGTTTGGCGATGATGAGGAAAGCGCACTGGCACCATCATTGGTAACGATGCCGCCCGCCGTGTCGAAAGAAGTAGTAGTGAACACACCCGGTGAATTGCTGAGACTTAAGAAAGCAAACGTGGATCGCTGAAAGTGTTCAACGAGACGCTGGGAGTTTTGACATTCCAGGATCTGCAACAGATCGCTGGAGACCAGCGCCGGTCGGACGTGGAAAGGACTCTAATCCGCCAGAGGGTGAGGATGTTTCGGTGGCGCTCCAGCCCCAGGACAACCCTCGCCCTCACCAACCACCCCGGTGGCATCAGCGCACCCAACACAGAACGATACGATAGCGACATCCTGTAAGGCCGCCGCCCGAGCGGCCTCACTCCTCCCTTCGATCTTCCACCCCGCCTGCGAGACTTTGCCTGTTCCGGAGACTCTCACACAAAGCTGTTTTCAGGCCCGCTCCGCAATGGGCGATAGCTGCGTTTTCGATTGCACCACCGCAGACGCTCGCACGAAGAGAAATGCAATCGACAAAATCCGAAAAACTGGGCTGAAAGCCTTGCTCCATTTGGCTTGCACGCTTTCCATTCGCTCCCACCTCATGATGAATGCAACCAAAAAAAACAATCTGTTCACTTTCAGAAAACACGGGTGCACCCTTATTGCCATTGGGTTTGGTGACTTGAAACGCCGTCAGGTATGGACGCGCTGCCAGTGCATTGGCTTTGCATTTCCTTGCAAAACTTTGCACAAAATGAAAAAGGCGATTGTCTCGGAAGCCCCGCAGCCAGACTGGGCTAGAACCCTGGTTGCACTACCTTGAGATTTGCACAAAAAAATCACACAGAGCGCGTCGGCGGGAGGGGGATAAGTGCTTTTTCATGCTGCCTTTTTTTCATGATTGGATTTTTTGCGGCAGGTGTGAAATTGAACTCCACTTGACCACTCGCTAGCACTCGCCCCGCCGCGCAATGTGCATTGAATTTGACCAGCACGCGTTGTGCATCATGGCCGTCATAAACCGGACAAAAGCCGCCAGTAGTGGCAAATGGCATCTACCTGCTACGCTGAATCTCTACCGCAGTCAGGCAGGCCATGCAATCGCGATAAGAAACCCGACATACAATACCGCCTATTAGTAGCTACATCCCTTTCATGGAGCTCCAATGTCAAGCCCAGAAAACCGTAATCGGTTGCTTATCAAATTCATGGATGAGCAATACGTCGACAGCTTTATAAATGAAGGTTTATTGTTTATGAACAATATTCAATTTTTTAGAGCATACGAAGATAGCGATCCAGCATTGAGAGGCGATGTTCACGAAGGACTCTCCGCTAGTTTATTACCTGAAAATATAACTCTAGAAATCAATGGGCGAGTCATTACAGAGGCTGTTGGAAAAATTGATATACGAAAGTGCCGTCAGGATGAAACCAACATCTACAGCATGACAATAATCACCGATCAAGATATATTAAACTCTGGCGAGCACGGCTTGCATCTATCAAGTAACTTTTCGAAATTCGGCAACAAAGCAGTTTTTATTTGCGGCAGCGATATAAGTAAATTCTGGAATCGCTTAAAAAGCTCTATAGACGACAATCAATTTATCTACACATTAGAAGACAATAATATTATAGGTGGAAAAGTCAACTATATTGAACGTGCATTACATCACAGCCGACTGAATGTATTTAATAAATTCAAGGAGTACGCATGGCAGCACGAATGGCGCATTGCCCTAAATCAAACCACACGCGTCGGGCCACTACCCCTAAAAATTGGTAGCCTTGCAGACATAGCACACGTAATTGATACGATTGATCTCGTAAAACAACCTATTAAATTTCAGGAACAAGTTTCATGATATTGTGCTCAAATGGGTTGCCGTGCAGCAGCTCCTTTGCCAAACGCGAGGTATTTACCATGTACATGCTCGACACATGCATATTCAACAAGTTACTTGACCGGAAGATCAAACCCGAAGAACTTCCTTCGAATGGAGAATTCTATGCCACGCACATCCAGATTGATGAAATAAAGAAGACATCAGACGCCAATCGAAGAGAGGCGCTGTTATCAAAATTCAAAGAATTAATCCAGCCAGAAACAATTGCAACTGAAACATTCTTGGCAGATATATCGCACGTCGATCTTGACAAGATCGGTAGTGGAGTTTGGTATAGCAAGCTTCATAACAAACTAGACTCGCTCAACAAAAGAAAGCGAAATAACCCTCAAGATTCGTTAATTGCTGAAGCGGCCTTCATGAACGATTTCACTCTGCTTACAGCTGACAAGGATCTATCAATCGCCTGTGAACAACTCGGTGCAAAAGTCATTTACTTCGAAACCTACTAGTGGCTCAAGTAGTTCGCGCCGGTTAGCGCGAGCGTTATGAATTCCTGCAAAGGTTCAAGGGTGCATGAAAACGCTTAGAGCACGTTTGGTACGTCAAAACCCGAACAAAAGCCGCGTTCCGACGTAAATTTTCGATCTGCCTGACCACCCAAGCACAGGCAAATTTTACGTAGCAACGCAGACTACAAAACGGTGCATGCGTTTTCACACAGCTAGGGCGCTCTACCGGTCGCCAACGTTTATTGCGCTACCTATAAACAAGAGGTACAAAACAAATACGGGATAGAAACGGGAAAAAATCGAATTTCCACCAGAAATACCAAACATCAAATAACGCCTAAAGCCCTATATTTAAAGAACCTTAAGCCAATCCATAAATCCGAGAATAAGTGATTGGAAATCACCAGCATGGAAAAGCGTCCGTATTCAGAGTGCGCAGGATACCGCGAAACAGATGCCAGGCCTGAACGGGATACATGGACGAAGGCCTGCGCACTGGAGATAGCGCCAGCCAGCAGACACCAACATGCTTTTCAGAAACGCCCTACAGAACACCTCAAGTCCTTGTAATACAATTTCAGGTCGACTAAAGGAGTGTCAAGAAATGGCCAACCACGGATATATGTCCATCACCGGTAGAACTCAAGGTTTGATTTCAGCGGGCTGCTCAAGCCCAGACTCTATTGGCAATAAATATCAGGCAGGACATACAGACGAAGTTATGGTGTTGTCTTACAGCCACAACATGGCCAATATCGAAAACATTAATAAGCCGACACACAGCCCTCTCATCATAACTAAGAACGTCGACAAATCCTCACCACTTCTCGCTCATGCACTATCAACCAGAGAAAAAATAGACTGCACGATCAACTTTTATCGCGTGTCCTCCTTTGGCATACAGGAAAAGTTTTATTCCATCTCGATTACTGGCGGTGTTATTGCCGATCTGACGCTTGAGATGCCTCACTCTATTTTGCAAAACGATGCAGAGCCGTAGGAACACCTGGCTATTCGCTATAGGGAGATCACCTGGGTACACCACTCAGCTGGAACCAGCGGCCACAGCACCTGGGGAAACGAGGCGTGAAACCAATAAGTGAATGCAAACCCGGTAGTTGCGATTATTGGCTTGTCAGTGAAGCCGCAAGAAGACTTGGAAGCCAAGCCTGCACATTAGGTGCCAGGCACATTAAGGACGGCACGCTACGCTTGCAATTTGGTCGAGAGGTTTCTTACTACGCCAAAAGCATTGTTGATGCAGTTGCACAGGGTGAAAAAAATCCCGAGCAGGCTCTAAAGGATCTCAAGAATGAACAGAGCAGCCTTCTAAGCCAGTCACTGGAGGTTGCTCAAAAAGGCGTGGGAGCAATTGCTGGAGCGCTCCAATTTGCAGCAGGCGCGGGGATCTGTTACGGCTCCGCGGGCACACTTTGTCTACTCGCAGGTACCCCTTTGATGCTTCATGGGGCGAATAACGTATATGAGAATGGGCGAAATTTGTGGGAAGATCGCTCAGATACGCAGGGGCCAGTCAGAAAAGGTTACCAAGAGGCTGCAAAACTGGTAGGCACCGGAGAGCCTGAAGGAAATATGGCATATGGAGTCGTTGATTTAGGGCTTTCCGTATATGGAGTTGCCGGTCAAGTGTTAAAGCCTGATGCATGGCGATTGTTTAGATATGTACGAGCTGATTACGTACGCGGGTATGAAAAAGCAAGTAAATCAGCACTGTCTTTTGAGGCCATCTCAAACTCAATAACAATAAACTCAATATACAAGGAGAAAAAAAATAGTGATGAGTAGCCAACCACTTACAACAACACTATACTCACTTGTTTCTTTAGTAGCATTTTGGATTTTTTACTTAACAGCAAAAAAAATTTCAGGACCTAATCTTAAACCCGGAATGTTTTGGTTCTTTTTTGCATTACTCATGCTTTGGGGGGCAATACAACTTAACGTTGCTCGCTATGGCTACATCTTATTCATCCCTTCATCCAAAGACACTATTGAAAACAACTACATGATTCGATGGATTGCCTTTGCAAGCGCCATACTTCAAACGCTTTGCACGCCAAGCAAAGAAAATAAAAAACACTGATTCTCAAGTAGTTACATTAGAGACTAATCAATCTCGTCGATCATAATTCGACAACGCTCAGGCACCACCAGTGACAATCCATACCAAGAGACCAAGACCTGCCAGAAACACAGCCCCCCCTCATTGGACCAGCCGCAGCGCTCCCACAGGATCTGGTTTCACTTCAGAGCCACACTTCCAAACGACAAACCCGGCACTTGGCCGGGTTTGTCGCCTCTGCGTCTTGCTTACTTTGCGACAGAACCCGCCGCGTGCAGCGCCTGCTGCGCACCGCGTTTGTTCTTGATCACATAGCAGACCCACATGAACACGACCCACACCGGAATCGCGTACACCGAGATCTGGATACCCGGGATCAGCAGCATCACGCCGAGGATGAACGCGACGAACGCCAGGCAGATGTAGTTGCCGTACGGATACCACAGTGCCTTGAACAGCGGCGTTTGCTTCGTCTTGTTCATGTGCTGACGGAACTTGAAGTGCGAGAAGCTGATCATTGCCCAGTTGATCACCAGCGTTGCCACAACGAGCGACATCAGCAGTTCCAGCGCATGCTGCGGGATCAGGTAGTTGAGCAACACCGCCACCAGCGTCACCGCCGCCGAGGCCAGGATCGAACGCACTGGCACGCCGCGCTTGTCGATCTTCGCCAGGGCTTTGGGCGCATCACCCTGCTCGGCCATGCCCAGGAGCATGCGGCTGTTGCAGTAGGTACCACTGTTGTAAACCGACAGCGCAGCGGTCAGCACGACAAAATTGAGGATGTGGGCGGCGGTGTTGCTGCCGAGCATCGAGAACACTTGTACGAACGGGCTTCCACTGTAGGAATCGCCGTTTGCGTTGAGGGTTTCCAGCAGGCTGTCCCACGGGGTCAGCGACAGCAGGATCACCAGAGCGCCGATGTAGAAAATCAGGATCCGGTAGATCACTTGGTTGATTGCTTTCGGGATCACGGTTTTCGGTTTATCGGCCTCGGCTGCGGTGAAACCGAGCATTTCCAGGCCGCCAAACGAGAACATGATGATCGCCATGGCCATCACCAGACCACTGACACCGTTGGCAAAGAAACCACCGTGGGACCACAGGTTGCTGACCGAGGCTTGCGGGCCGCCATTACCGCTGACCAGCAGGTAGCTGCCCAACGCAATCATGCCGACGATCGCCACGACCTTGATGATCGCGAACCAGAATTCGGCCTCCCCGAATACTTTGACGTTGGCCAGGTTGATGGCGTTGATCAGCACAAAGAATGCAGCAGCAGAAACCCACGTCGGGATGTCGGGCGCCCAGTAGTGGATGTACTTGCCGACCGCCGTCAGCTCCGACATGCCCACCAGAATGTACAGAATCCAGCAGTTCCAGCCCGACAGGAAACCGGCGAAACCGCCCCAGTATTTATGCGCGAAATGGCTGAAGGAACCGGCCACCGGCTCTTCGACAATCATCTCGCCAAGCTGGCGCATGATCATGAAGGCGATGAAGCCGCAGATGGCGTAGCCGAGGATCATCGACGGCCCGGCGGATTTCAGCACCCCGGCCGAGCCGAGGAACAATCCGGTACCGATCGCGCCACCGAGGGCGATCAGTTGAATGTGGCGATTTTTCAGGCCGCGTTTCAGCTCGCCTGATTGTGAGGGTTGTCCACTCATGAAAAAGGTCTCACGCAAGGTTTGATGATGTTCAGTAGACGTTGCTGCAAGGTTGCGATTTCAAGCAGCCCCGATCAAACCCCAGCGCAGGCACCAGGAGTTCAGCTTTTTTACAACGGTCATGCGTCACCTGTTTGTTTTTATCTGTGACGAAATCGAACCCGACACGCTTGTGACGCGGCGGAGTGAACAAGGCAGATAGCCTTGAGATTTGCGCGATTACGCAGAGGGTCACAGTTAAAACGCGGCGCATTGTACACCGCTAACCCCCTGCTGCCAGACTCCGCTGGATCAGCGTGTCGGTTGCCGGGATTGCACGTGTCCGCCTCGAGTCGCAAGGGCGGCTGCAAAAAATGAGTCAGGCCGTTGCAGGCCATCGACGGGGACGAGTGGAAAACCGTCCCACGGTGAGAGGTGGAAATCAGTCACGGCGTTCATTGCGCCTCCTTGTTGTTATGCGCCTGCACGACAGGCATGGAGCGCATCTCACCCTTCAAACGCCGCTGAAACAAGCGGGCCAGAGCCTTGTGCAACACCTGACCGGGCAACGTCCGGCAGCTTTTCCTTACACGAGCGACGTGGGGGGACTTTCACTGGGTTTGGTCGCCCTTTTCGTAAATATTTCCTTACAAGGCGTAACGTAAAATTTCCAATTCAGACAATTCCGTAGGTCGCCTGCAAATTGACGGTGGCTCGCTCACTCTTGAAAAAAGCCATCTAGTTTTTTGTTTTGAAATAAGAAAAACCTCATTCAAAAACAGAATAAAAAGTTTATTTAAAAATTAAATAGATGATTTTTTGCATTACAAAAAACCCTGAACTAGGTTCTTCACGTCTTGTCGGCCAACTTGACCGGCCAGTCACAACCATGAAAGTCATCTAGGAGATCGACCATGCAAGCACTGGAAAAAGACTTGGATACCGAACTGCAACTGGACGAATGGTTTGAAGCCCCCACTCACGAAGCGGCCGTGGAAATGATGCAAGCCGACGCGGTCGTGCCGTTCGGCACGGCGATGTGGCCTCTGTAACACATCATTGGGCAGACACGATCCGGCCGATCGTGCCTGCCGCTTTTTTCACGGTCAGTCAGGGAGGACTCATGGATAAGCCACGCGCGATCTCGCATTTCCTTTACTACCTCGAACATCACCCGGCCCTCGCCGACCTCGACTCGGCGCAGATTCTGCTCGGGCACACTGCCGATTACCAAGCCCTCACCGGCGCCATCGCCGAACAGGCCGGCGAACATTCACGCTTCAGGTTCAGCGCCCGACGTCTGGACCTGGAAAGTAGCGCAGCGCTGACTTCGGCGATTGCCGACAGCGATCTGTACATTTTCTTCTACGACTCTTCCACCCTGCCCAACCCGCGCCCCGACGGTCCGGAGTTTGTTCGCGCCCTGCAAGCGGTGATGGCGCAGAACTGGAAGAAGTCGCTGCTGTTCAAGGATTACGGCGATTATTTCTACGACACATTCAGTGTCACGCCACGGCGCATTGCCGGGCTCAATAGCCACTTGATCCAACGCATGTCCCAAGCGACGACGCTGAGTTTCAAAGACGATGAAGGCTCATGGTTCGAAGCGCCCATGAGCAGTATCAAGAAGTGGACCGACATCAACGGCGTCGGCAACTTCGATCTGGCGCCTGGCGAGATCGCCACCCACAGCGAAGCCATTAACGGTCATGTGAAGTTCAAGGGCACCTTCCTCAGCACCATTCCGTTTGCGCGCAAGTACGGGGTACTGGAATCACCGCTGGAACTGTGGATCGAGAATTCGACCATCAGCCGCATCGCCACCGATGTGCCGGGGCTGGAGCATGATTTCAACAAGTACCTGGACGCGAACCCGTCGAACAGGCGCATCGAGGAGCTGGGGATTGGCACCAACGAAGGCGTGAAAACACTGTATGCGCGCAATGCCGGGTTTGAAGAACGGCATTGTGGATTGCACCTTGGGCTTGGGGGTGGAGCCAAGGGCAGTCATCACCTGGACCTGATCTTCTCCGGTGGCGTGTTGGCGCTGGATGACAAGCCAGTGTTTGATGGACGGTTTGTGTTTTAGCCTGAAATTGATGGCGCTGCTAGCGGCCTCTTCGCGGGGCAGGCACCACAACACTTTCGCCAGACGAAAAAAAACGCCAACCCTGCGGTTGGCGTTTTTCATTCAGGCGCTAAACCCGATCACTCAGGCTTCTTGCGCCCGAAACCCGGACGCTGGCCAGAGCCGGCCGGTGCGCCGCGACGCTTGCCCGACGGCTTGTCACCGTCGACCAGTTTGATCCCTGGGCGCTTCGGCGCAGGCTTGGCCGGACGCTTGTTGGTGGTGTCCACCGGACGATCCGCTACCGGTGTACCGCGACCGGCCGGTGCGCCACGCTCACCACGCTCGGTGCGACCGTTGGCCGGACGCGGAGCGCGCTCGCCGTCACGGGCAACTGGCTTGCGCCCCGGACGCTCGCCTTCGATCTGCGGCTCGCGGCCTGGACGCGGGCCGGTCGGCGCGCCAGCGGCTGGACGCAGGGTACGCACGCGCTCGGTCTTGGCCATCGGCCGCGACGATTTGCGCTGCATGCGTTCCAGCTTGTCTTTGCTCTTGGCATTGAGCTGCGGCATCGCTACCGGCGTCAGACCCACTTCAGCACTCAGAATGTCGACTTCGTACTGGCTCATTTCGCGCCAGCGGCCCATCGGCAGGTCGGAGTTGAGGAACACCGGGCCGAAACGCACGCGCTTCAGACGGCTGACCACCAGACCTTGCGATTCCCACAGACGACGAACCTCACGGTTACGACCTTCCATCACCACGCAGTGATACCAGTGGTTGAAGCCTTCGCCGCCTGGTGCCTGCTTGATGTCGGTGAACTTGGCAGGACCGTCTTCCAGCACCACGCCGGCCTTCAGGCGCTCGATCATTTCGTCATCGACTTCACCGCGTACACGCACGGCGTACTCACGGTCCATCTCATAGGATGGGTGCATCAGGCGGTTGGCCAGCTCACCGTCAGTGGTGAACATCAGCAGCCCGGTGGTGTTGATGTCGAGACGACCGATGTTGATCCAGCGACCTTCTTTCGGACGCGGCAGCTTGTCGAACACGGTCGGACGGCCTTCCGGGTCGTCACGAGTGCAGATCTCGCCATCGGGTTTGTTGTACATGATCACGCGGCGTACCGATTCGGCAGCCTCTTCACGCTTGATCACCTTGCCATCAATGGTGATGGCGTCGTGCATGTCGACGCGCAGGCCGAGGGTGGCGTCTTTACCATTGACCTTGATCCGGCCCTGGCTGATCCAGGCTTCCACGTCACGGCGCGAGCCGACGCCGATACGGGCGAGGACTTTCTGCAGCTTTTCGCCTGCTGGGCCGATTTCCTGGTCGTCTTTCTGATTGATGTCACTCATCTGGGCACCTCCCGGTGTGGTCTGTTCAGGCGGCGCCTGAAGCATTGAAATCTGGGTACTTTGCCGAAGGGATCGGCGAAGGGTCGCGAATCATACGCGGATGTGGGCCATCGCGCATCAGAGACTAGCTGATCAATGCACAGTTATTTCTTTTTCCGCCGACCGGCTCCGCCAAGCTTGATCAGCCGCAGCGCGGCTTCGGCCAGGACAGCGCGTTTGTCGTCCTTGTCGAGTTTCTTCCAGGCTTTGATTTCGCGCTTGCTGCGACCGCACCCCTGACAAACATCATCGGTGAACTTGCAGAGGCTGATGCACGGGTCTTTGGTTGAGCTCATCAATCTCTCCGGGCTGAACATAGAGCCAATGGGGGAGCGGCCGTGTTCAATCCTCAAATTCGCGGCGTTCGGCTTCGATGGCTTCAGCCAGGGCTCGGGCTTCGGCTTCCTCTTCGCTCAACTCGGGTGGCGGTGCGCACTGCTCAAGGGCTGCAACGGCAGCAAGAAGTTTTTCCCGTGCTTGCGCAACACCCAGCACGTCCTCTTCAGGTTCGGCTTCAGGCTCGGCTTCAAGTTCAACCTCGATAACCGGCTCGGTGATTTGCGTCTCAGGCTCAACCGGCGGCGCTTCGAAATCGGCGCCATCACGCAACAAATCATCGAAATCGGTCTTGATCCCCTCCTCCATACCGTCCAGCTCCAGCAGCAAGGTGTGGAAACTGGTTTCCTCCTTCTCCTCTTCGGGCTCGGCACTGGCGTCGGCCAGCTCCTGCAAACCCTGAGGCACTGGCGCGTCGTCAAAATCGAGTACCGGGTCGGCCTCCATCTCGCGCAGTTCGGCCAGCGGCGGCAAGTCTTCGAGGTTTTTCAGATTGAAGTGATCGAGAAACGCCTTGGTAGTGGCGAACATCGCCGGTTTGCCCGGCACGTCGCGGTAACCGACGATGCGGATCCACTCGCGTTCGATCAGGGTTTTGACGATGTTGCTGTTGACCGCCACACCGCGCACATCCTCGATCTCGCCCCGGGTGATCGGCTGGCGATAGGCAATCAGCGCGATGGTTTCCAGCAAGGCACGGGAATAACGCTGCGGGCGCTCCTCCCACAGACGGCCAACCCATGGCGAAAACTTCTCGCGGATCTGCAAGCGATAGCCCGAGGAGACTTCTTTGAGTTCGAAGGCTCGGCCATCGCAGGACTTGGCGAGCAACGCCAGGGCTTTCTTGAAGACCGGTGGCTCGGGCCGTTCGCCGTCTTCGAACAGTTCGTAGAGACGTTCAAGCGATTGCGGCTTTCCCGAGGCCAGCAGAAAGGCTTCAAGCAGGGGGGCCAGCTCGCGGGGTTCAGTCAGGTTCATGTTTGGACTCGTTATTCGGCTCGGGCTCGCACGTGGATCGCGGCGAACGGCTCATTCTGCACCAGCTCGACCAAGGATTCCTTGACCAGTTCAAGGATCGCCATAAAGGTCACCACCACACCGAGGCGACCCTCTTCGGCGGTGAACAGCTCGACAAACGGCACAAAACCGCCGCCCTTGAGCCGCTCAAGCACATCACTCATGCGTTCGCGGGTCGACAGGGCCTCGCGGCTGACCTGATGGCTTTCAAACATGTCGCCACGGCGCAAGACTTCGGCCATGCACATGAGAATTTCTTCCAGCGCCACATCAGGCAACAGCTTGCGTGCCCGAGCCTGCGGGGCGTCGAGCTTGGGCACCACAACATCACGGCCAACCCGGCTCAAGCCGTCGATGCCTTCGGCGGCAGCCTTGAAGCGCTCGTACTCCTGCAAGCGGCGGATCAGTTCGGCACGCGGATCGTCTTCTTCGTCTTCGACGGTCTCGGCCCGTGGCAGGAGCATGCGCGACTTGATCTCGGCGAGCATCGCGGCCATCACCAGATACTCGGCGGCCAGTTCCAGGCGCACCGACTGCATCAGCTCGACATAGCCCATGTACTGCCGGGTGATTTCCGCCACCGGGATGTCGAGGATGTTGATGTTCTGTTTGCGGATCAGGTACAGCAGCAGGTCGAGTGGGCCTTCAAAGGCTTCAAGGAACACTTCCAGCGCATCTGGCGGGATGTAAAGGTCCAGCGGCATTTCCATGACCGCCTGGCCATAGACCATGGCAAACGGCAGTTCCTGCTGGGCACCGGCCTGGGGATCGACAACGGTTTGCACTGCGGACATTCAGGCCTCGACCATGAACGGCGCGGGATCGCCGCAACCGACGCGGATCACTTCCGGATCGTCGCCGGTCAGGTCGATCACGGTGGAGGCCTTGATGCCGCCGAAACCACCGTCGATGATCAGGTCCACTTGATGTTCGAGTAACTGGCGCATTTCGTAAGGATCGCTGAGCGGATCTTCATCGCCCGGCATGATCAGGGTCACGCTCATCAACGGCTCGCCCAGTTCGGCCAGCAGTGCCAACGCAATCGGTTGGCTCGGTACGCGCAGGCCGATGGTGCGTTTCTTCGGATGCAGCAGCAGCCGGGGCACTTCCCGGGTGGCGTTGAGAATGAAGGTGTAGGGGCCCGGCAGGTGCGCCTTGAGAATACGGAAAATGCCAGTGTCGATCTTGGCATAGTTGCCCAATTGCGACAGATCGCTGCAGATCAGTGCGAAGTTGTGCTTTTCGTCAAGCTGGCGCAGGCGTCGAACGCGCTCAATGGCGGTTTTGTCGCCAATTCGGCAACCGATCGCGTAGGAAGAATCCGTGGGATAAATCACCACCCCGCCTTTGCGGATGATCTCGACCGCCTGTTTGATCAGGCGCGCTTGCGGGTTTTCCGGATGTATCTGGAAAAATTGACTCACATTCTCTACCTGTTCAGACGGCGGCAATAACTGTGTCATGTTTGAACCGACACCACAGGGGTGGAAGGTCCTCGGGAACCGGCCGGTACTGGCCGATCTCGGACCAGCCACCAGGGCCATGGAAGTCACTGCCAGCGCTGACCAGCAGACCGAACTCACGGGCAAGGATTGCCAGGCTGCCCACCTGTTCTGCAGGCTGATGGCCATTGACCACCTCGATCGCATGCCCGCCTGCTTGAATATAGTCGGCAATCAGCTTTCGGCGCTTGCTGCGGGTGAAATCGTAGTGCCACGGATGCGCCAGGCTGACCCAGGCATTGGCGGCGCGCAACGTGTCGACAGTGTCTTCCAGCGTCGGCCAGTGCAACTTGACGTCACCCAACTTGCCAGCGCCGAGCCACTTGCGAAATGCTTCGGCGCGATCCTTTACAAACCCTTCACGCACCATCCAGTCAGCAAAATGCGGACGAGCCGGCGCGTTACCGCTATCGCCCAGCTCCTGCTGGATCTGTCGGGCGCCATCGAGGGCGCCAGGCATCCCCTTGAGCGCGAGCTTGCGGCTTATTTCTTCCGACCGCAGCCAGCGGCCATCGTGCAATTTGGCGATGGCCTCGACCAGTGGAGCGGCGTTGACGTCGAAACCGTAGCCCAACACATGGATGGTCGCGCCGCCCCAGGTGCAGGAGAGTTCGACGCCGTTGACCAGTTGCATGCCCAATTCATTGGCGGCCGCGCGCGCTTCGGCGAGGCCTTCAAGGGTGTCGTGGTCGGTCAACGCCAGGACTCGCACGCCGTTTTCGAACGCACGTGCAACCAGAACCGCTGGCGCCAATGCGCCATCGGAGGCCGTGCTATGGCAGTGCAAATCAACATTCACGGGGAGTTGTAACCTCAAATCAGCTGGCGCTATCGCGCGCCCATATGTTTGTTATTATGCCGCCACATCCAGCTTCTGGCTCTCACTGTGAAACAATTCATCGATTTCATCCCGCTTCTGCTGTTCTTCATCGTTTACAAACTCGATCCGCGGGTCGTCGACCTCGCTGGCCATGAAGTGACTGTAGGCGGTATTTACAGCGCCACCGCCATGCTGATCATCAGCTCCCTGGTGGTATACGGTGTGCTTTTCATCAAACAGCGCAAGCTGGAAAAGAGCCAATGGCTGACCCTGATCGCCTGCCTCGTGTTCGGCAGCCTGACCCTGGCCTTCCACAGCGAAACCGTCCTCAAATGGAAAGCCCCGGTGGTCAACTGGCTGTTCGCCGCGGCCTTCATCGGTAGCCATTTCATCGGCGACCGTTTGCTGATCAAACGCATCATGGGTCACGCGCTGACCTTGCCGGAACCGATCTGGACCCGCCTGAACATCGCATGGATCGTCTTTTTACTGTTCTGCGGGGCCGCCAACCTGTTCGTCGCCTTTACCTTCCAGAGCATCTGGGTGGACTTCAAGGTGTTCGGCAGCCTGGGCATGACCTTGGTGTTCCTGCTCGCACAATTTATTTACCTGTCCCGTCATATGCACGACGCCGATACCAAAACACCAAAAACCGAGGACTGACATGCTCTACGCAATCATTGCCACCGACGTCGCCAACTCTCTTGAAGCTCGCCTGGCCGCGCGCCCTGCACACCTGGAGCGCCTGCAAGTGCTCAAGGGCGAAGGCCGTATCGTACTGGCCGGCCCGCACCCGGCCGTCGACAGCAATGATCCGGGCGCAGCGGGTTTCACTGGCAGCCTGATCGTCGCGGAATTCGACTCCCTGAGCGCCGCGCAAGCCTGGGCCGATGCCGATCCGTATATCGCCGCCGGCGTCTACGCCAGTGTGATCGTCAAGCCGTTCAAGCAAGTCCTCCCGTAGTTCTTCCCCCCCACGCGATGAACCTTGTCGGTTCATCGCGTTCTCAATCGCTCATTATTCTCGTTCGTCTGCCGACAACCTGCCCAATATCCATTTGGAAACAGGTGTCGCGATGCGCAAGGGTCCGTTGTGTCTGATGTGGGTCACGTTGTCGATCATGGCGCCCGCCCACGGTGAGGAAACCACCGAAGGCGGCAGCTCCACGCCATTGTCGTTAAGTGCTGGCAGCCAGATCACCGAGTTGCAACAGCGCCTCAAGGCCAGCGAGCAACAGCGAGAAATACTGAGCAAACAACTGCAAAATGCCGACAACGAACGCGAAAGCGCTCAGCTCGCCCGGTTGCGCCAGGAGAATCAGCGTCTCAAGCTGCAACTCAGGGAAGCCCAGGCCAGTCCGCTGCCGCGGATGCTGACCGAGCAGCAGCAGTGGTTCATTACGGGAGGTGGGGTAGCGCTATTGGCACTGCTCTGCGGTATCTTTGCCAGTGGTGCAAGCCGAAAACGTCGGCAATGGCTAAATTGAGTGAGTCATGAGCGAGCTGTTACTTATTGATGATGATCAGGAGCTGTGCGAGCTCCTGAGCAGTTGGCTGAGCCAGGAAGGCTTCCAGGTGCGTGCCTGCCACGATGGCCAGAGCGCTCGCAAGGCCTTGGCCGAAACCGCCCCGGCGGCGGTAGTGCTGGACGTGATGTTGCCCGATGGCAGCGGTCTGGAATTGCTCAAGCAACTGCGCAACGATCACGCTGATCTACCGGTCTTGATGCTCTCGGCAAGGGGCGAGCCGCTGGATCGCATCCTCGGCCTGGAACTGGGCGCCGACGATTACCTGGCCAAACCCTGCGATCCGCGCGAACTGACTGCCCGCTTGCGCGCCGTGTTGCGGCGCAGTCACCCGGCCGCCGTGTCGACTCAGCTTGAGCTGGGCGACCTGAGCTTTAGCCCGGTACGTGGCGTGGTCAGCATCGACGAGAAAGAACTGACCCTCACCGTCTCCGAAAGCCGCTTGCTCGAAGCCTTGCTCAAGCAGCCCGGTGAACCGCTGGACAAACAGGAACTGGCGCAACTGGCCCTCGGCCGCAAGCTGACCCTGTATGACCGCAGCCTCGACATGCACGTCAGCAACCTGCGCAGAAAGATCGGCCCGCACCCCGACGGCCGCCCGCGCATCGTGGCCCTGCGTAGCCGCGGTTATTACTACAGCCTGTAGGATTTGTCAGGTCAGCGCGAGAGCGTCTTTACCCAAGCTTTACGTAGCGCTGACCGCCGCTGACCTTGATCTCCGTAATCTGAACTCATCCGGAACGTACCGGGAACGAGACAAGGAGATACACCATGCGCAAGACTCTTATCGCTCTGATGTTCGCTGCCGCTCTGCCAACTGTCGCCATGGCCATGCCGCAAGACGGTGGCCCGATGGGTGGTCCGCTCGATGGCCCACGCCACGGCGGTCAGATGCACGGCATGCACGGCAAAGGCCCGTACAGCCAACTCGACCTGTCCCGCGAACAGCGCGAACAGATCCGCAAGATCATGGGCGAGCAGATGCACGAGCGTAAGCAAGTGGTCGACAAATACCTGGAAAAACTCTCGCCGGCTGATCAGAAAGCCATGAAAGACGAGATGGCGGCCAACCACAAGAAAGCCGAATCCGACGTCCGCGCCGTGTTGAAACCGGATCAACAGAAGAAATTCGACGAAATCCAGAAAAAACAAGCCGAGCGTCGCGCAGAATGGGCTGAATTCAAGGCCTGGAAAGCGCAACAGCCGCAAAAGGCGCAATAATGCAGTAACCCACGATCCGACGGCCAACACCGTCGGGTCTGTTGCCACTCAATTCAAATGTGGGAGCGGGCTTGCTCGCGAAGAGGGATTATCAGTCGACATCCTCAGTGACTGATCCACCGTATTCGCGAGCAAGCCCGCTCCCACATGGGCATTGCGTCTGTTCTGAGGATTTTCTGTGCGTTCATTGTTCTGGCGTATTCTCGCGAGCTTCTGGCTGGCCATCGCTCTGGTTGCCGGGCTGTCCATTCTGCTGGGGCACATGCTCAATCAGGACGCGTGGATCCTCAGTCGTCATCCCGGGCTTAACACCCTCGCCGCTGAATGGACGCAGCGCTACGAAGCCCAAGGCGAAGACGCCGCCCAGAAGATCCTCGAACAACGCAAACGTCAGTACCACATCGACGTTCAGGTGCTGAACGAGACCGGCGACCCGGTAGTGCGCGGCACCTTCCCCCGCCGCGCGGCCGCTTTCGAAGCCCGGCAAAATAGCGATGACCGACGCCTGCCGTGGCGGCGTCTGACCGACGAATTCACCAGTGACAAAACCGGTGACACGTACCTGTTCATCTACCGTATTCCACACCCGGAACTCGATGCCTGGCACCGCGAAAGCCTGCTCTGGCCCCTGAGCGCGCTGGGTATCGCGCTGGTAGTGCTGACCCTGTTCAGCCTGTTGGTGACCTTCTCCATCACCCGTCCGCTCAGCCGTTTGCGCGTCGCGGTACACGATCTGGGGCAGACCACCTATCAACAGAACAGCCTTGCCAAACTGGCCAACCGTCGTGACGAGTTCGGCGTACTCGCCAATGACTTCAACCGCATGGGCGCCCGCCTGCAAAGCTTGATCGGCAGCCAGCGCCAATTGCTGCGCGATGTGTCCCACGAACTGCGCTCACCGCTGGCACGGCTACGCATTGCGCTGGCACTGGCTGAGCGGGCCAATCCTGAAGAACGGGAAAAACTCTGGCCACGCCTGACCCGCGAGTGTGATCGGCTGGAAGCGTTGATCAGTGAAATCCTGGTACTGGCGCGGGTCGATGCCGACAACGCCAGCGCTGAAGACGTCGACCTGAATGCTCTGCTTGGCGCCCTGCACAAAGATGCGCAACTCAGCTCGCCAGAGCAGGCCGTACGCCTTGACGCCGAACCACAACTCCACCTCAAAGGTTGGCCAACCATGATCGAACGCGCCGTCGATAACCTGCTGCGTAACGCGCAACGGTTCAACCCGGAGGGTAAGCCGATCGAGATCCAGGCCTCGCGTCAGGGCGAGCGGATGGTGGTGAGTGTGCGTGATCACGGGCCGGGGGTGCAGGCCGAGCATTTGACTCAATTGGGTGAGCCATTTTATCGAGCGCCGGGGCAGACGGCGGCGGGACATGGATTAGGGTTGGCGATTGCCAAACGTGCAGCGGAGCGCCATGGCGGGAATCTGACCCTGGCCAACCATCCTGAGGGCGGGTTTATTGCCAGTCTGGAATTGCCGTTGGTGCCGGGAGCCGTGGTGCAACCCTGATCAAAACGGTGGAAGCGGGCGTGCTCGCGAAGGCGTCAGGCCATTCAACAACGATGTTGAATGACACACCGCTTTCGCGAGCAAGCCCGCTCACCTATTGGCGTTCGGGGTATCAGGCCTTGCCCGGCCAGGCGCTGACAAACTGCGCCAGATCAACCTTCTCCGCTACACGCGGCTCTTTCTGCGGCGTGCCAAGGTACAGGAACGCGATCACCTCTTCCCCCTCAGCCAGACCCAGGCCTTGGGCGACGTGTTTCGAATACGCCAGATCGCCCGTACGCCACACCGCACCAATCCCCTGCGCGTAAGCCGCCAGCAAAATCCCGTGAGCCGCACATCCCGCCGCCAGCATCTGCTCGGCCTTGGGATACTTGATGTGCGCCTGCAACTTCGCGATCACCACAACCACCAGCGGCGCACGCAGCGGGCCATTGCGCGCCTTGTCGATCATCGCGTCAGTGACTTCGCCTTCCTGCATTTGCGCAGCCTCGGCCAGCAACTCGCCCATCTGCTCGCGCGCCGGGCCTTCGACCGTCAAAAAGCGATACGGCTGCAAGTGCCCGTGATCCGGTGCACGCAGAGCGGCGCCAAACAGGGCTTCTCGCTGCTGCGCCGTCGGGGCCGGTTCGACCAGTCGTGGAACGGAAACACGGTTGAGCAAAGCGTCGAGAGCCTGCATCGGCCACCTCCTGAAAAAAATGTGCGGCTATTCTAGCTTCATCTGCCATCGGGATGCCGGTTTACATGCCCTGCCCCGCAGGTAGAATGGCGCCCTTCACACTACAGCCCGAGCGGACTTCATGGCGTTGCCGACCTTACGGATCATTGGTTTCATCATCGGCATCTTCCTGATCACGCTGGCCGTTGCCATGGTCGTGCCCATGGCCACCCTGATGATTTTCGAACGCACCAGCGACCTGCCGTCGTTCCTCTGGGCGAGCATGATCACCTTCGTCGCCGGCCTTGCGCTGGTGATTCCCGGCAGGCCGGAACACATTCATCTGCGTCCAAGGGACATGTACCTGCTGACCGTCAGCAGTTGGCTGGTGGTGTGCATCTTCGCTGCGCTGCCGTTTCTGCTGACGCAGCACATCAGCTATACCGACTCGTTTTTCGAAAGCATGTCCGGCATCACCGCCACCGGCGCGACCGTGCTTAGCGGTCTGGACACCATGTCTCCCGGCATCCTGATCTGGCGCTCACTGCTGCACTGGCTCGGCGGTATCGGTTTCATTGGTATGGCGGTAGCGATTCTGCCGCTGCTGCGCATCGGTGGCATGCGGCTGTTCCAGACCGAATCCTCGGACCGCTCGGAAAAGGTCATGCCCCGCTCGCACATGGTGGCGCGGTTGATCGTGGCCGCCTACGTCGGCATCACCGTTCTCGGTAGTCTGGCGTTATGGTGGGCCGGCATGAGCCCGTTCGATGCGATCAACCATGCCATGTCGGCGATCTCGACAGGCGGGTTCTCGACCTCCGATCAATCCCTGGCGAAATGGACGCAACCCGCCGTTCATTGGGTCGTGGTGGTGATCATGATCCTCGGCAGTCTGCCGTTCACGCTGTATGTGGCGACATTGCGCGGCAACCGCCGGGCACTGATCAAGGATCAGCAGGTGC
The DNA here is from genome assembly GCF_963970845.1 of Pseudomonas sp. RA_105y_Pfl2_P56. Taxonomy (NCBI): domain Bacteria; kingdom Pseudomonadati; phylum Pseudomonadota; class Gammaproteobacteria; order Pseudomonadales; family Pseudomonadaceae; genus Pseudomonas; species Pseudomonas sp. RA_105y_Pfl2_P56. The sequence goes on along the minus strand of NZ_CAXAPL010000019.1, from coordinate 22,542 downwards.
AAGGTTTGCTCGGGATGTTGCTGGTGACCTGGCTGGTGCTCGCGACCTGGTACTGGTGGACCACCAACCTGCACTGGCTGGAAGCATTGCGGCATGTGGCGCTGAACGTGACGTCGGTGGTGACCACCACCGGTTTTGCCCTCGGCGACTACAGCCTGTGGGGCAATTTCTCGCTGATGCTGTTTTTCTATCTGGGTTTTGTCGGCGGTTGTTCCGGGTCGACGGCGGGCGGGATCAAGATTTTCCGTTTCCAGGTCGCCTACATTCTGCTCAAGGCCAACCTTAACCAGTTGATTCACCCGCGTGCGGTGATCAAGCAGAAGTACAACGGTCACCGCCTCGACGAAGAAATCGTGCGTTCGATTCTGACCTTTTCGTTCTTCTTCGCCATCACCATCTGCGTGATCGCCCTGCTGCTGTCGCTGCTGGGTGTCGACTGGATGACAGCGTTGACCGGCGCGGCCAGTACCGTGTCCGGCGTTGGCCCCGGCCTTGGCGAAACCATCGGCCCGGCGGGCAACTTTGCGACGCTGCCGGATGCGGCCAAGTGGATTCTTTCGTTCGGCATGCTGCTCGGCCGACTGGAGATCATCACGGTGTTTGTGCTGTGTATTCCGGCTTTTTGGCGTCACTGACCGCATTCGGCGCTTGCAACAGCCGCGCCCGGTAATCGCCGGGCGTGGTGTCGAACCAGCGGCGGAACGCGCGGAAGAAGTTGCTCGGATCGGCGAACCCCAACAGGTAGGCGATTTCCAGCAGGGTCATGCTCGGCTGCGCCAGATACTGCTCGGCCAGTTCGCGGCGGGTATCGTCGAGCAATTGCTGAAAACTCGTGCCCTCCTCCTGCAACCGACGCTGCAAAGTGCGCTGCGACAAGTGCAAGGTCTGTGCGACGGTATCGCGCTTGGGTTCGCCCTGAGGCAGCAAACGGCACAGCACCTGGCGCGCCTTGTGGGTCACGCGGCTTTCGGAAAAGCGTGCCAGATATTCCCCGGCAAACCGGTCGTGCAACAGCGCCATCGCCTCGTTGGCGGTGGGCAGTGGCGCCTCCATGTCGGCACGCTCGAAGATCAGCGCATCGTACGGCGCGTTGAACATCAGCGGCGCATGGAAGGCTTGTTTGTAGGGTTGCAGATCAGCCGGTTGATCGCCCTGCACCAGTACTTTGACCGGGTGCAGCGTGCGCCCGCTCAGCCAGCCACACAGGGCCAAGGCACAGGCCAGCGAAGCTTCGGCGCTTTGCCGGGTCGGCGGCAGATGATCGCCGTGCACGGTCAGAATCAGCGCATAACCGTCTTCAAGCAAACGAAAACTCAGGTCGGCACTTTCGGCGATGATGCGCTGATAACGCACCAATCGCTGAAAACCTTCGGCCAGGGTATTACTCGACATCAGCGCATAACCGGCGACATGAAACGAGGCCGGCCGCACCACTTTGCCCATGTTCAGGCCAATCGCCGGGTTACCGGACAGCTCGACTGCCCGTTGCCAGAGTCGAGTCATGGAATCTTGCGGGAAGCGCGCATCCGGATCATCCAGGGCGGTGTAATCAAGCCCCAGTTGCTTGAACAGAACCCGGCAATCCAGGCCGTCCATCTCCAATGCTTTGACAATCCCCATCGCCCAGCTTGCAGAAGTCGTTCGTTCGCTCATGGCGTTTTTCTTTTACATGATGGGCCGCCTGTTACGGCCTGATTTGCGAAGGATACTAAAGTGGCGCCGATTGTCACTGGCCCCCCTCCATGATCACTCTAGACTCAAATAGGCTACCCGCAGAACAACTCGTCGCCAGAACAATAACCACAGAGATAGCGGTCGTGGAAAACATCAAACGTTTCAACAACTTCGCCGAGTTCTATCCGTACTACCTCAGCGAACACAACAACAGCACCTGTCGTCGCCTGCATTTCATCGGCACGACACTGGTGATTTTTATTCTCGCGCTGACCATCGCCAAAGGTGCATGGCTACTGTTACTGGCCCTGCCGCTGGCTGGATACGGCTTTGCCTGGGCCGGGCATTTCTTCTTTGAAAAGAACCGCCCGGCGACGTTTCAACATCCGTTCTACAGCCTGCTTGGCGATTTCGTCATGTACCGCGACATGATTCTGGGGCGCGTGGCGTTCTGAAAAAAAGAAACATTGAGGATGGCCGATGAACGACAACGCGCGCTTCACCCATATGAAAGACGGCACGCAGGAAGACTGGGCGATCATCGCTGCGGATTTCAGTGCCTACGCCAGACAGTTGCCGTCACGGATCATGACGCACCTGAAATTGCTCGAAGGTGACTTCGGCGGTTTTCCGGTGGATCGCCTGACGCACTCGCTGCAAACCGCGACCCGCGCCTTTCGTGACGGACGTGAGGAGGAATACGTGGTGTGCGCGTTGTTACATGACATCGGTGACACCCTCGGCTCTTACAACCATCCGGACATTGCGGCAGCGATTCTAAAGCCGTTCGTCAGTGCCGAGAACCTGTGGATGGTCGAAAAGCACGGGGTGTTCCAGGGCTACTACTTCTTTCATCACCTGGGCATGGATCGACACCTGCGCGAGCAGTTCAAGGAGCATCCGCAGTTTCAGGCAACCGCCGAATTCTGCGCCAAGTACGATGCGCCTGCATTCGACCCTGCGTATGACACCCTGCCGCTCAGCTTCTTCGAACCGATGATGGCGCGGTTGTTCGCCGAGCCGAAGCACTCGATTTACAAGGCCTCGATGCAAGAACAGGCATCAGTCTGAGAACACCACAAACCGGTGTGGGAGCACACTCGCTCCCACATGGTTCTCTGTCGTTCAGGCGACCTCAGCGACGTTGGCAGCCTTGAGCTGCGCCTCTCGCGCCTGCGCATCCGCCAAACGATACAACTCGATCGTGCCATCCCAGTGCTCGATCAGCGCCGTGCATGACTCCACCCAATCGCCGCAATTGAGGTAATCCACGTCCCCCACCTTGCGGATCTCGGCATGGTGAATGTGCCCACAGACCACACCATGCAACTCGCGCTTCACACATTCATGGGCGATTGCTTCTTCAAAGTCACTGATGAAACTCACCGCCGTCTTCACCTTGTGCTTCAGATACGCCGACAACGACCAGTAACCATAGCCATACCGGGCGCGCCAGTGATTGAGCCAGCGATTGAGCGTGAGGGTGAATTCGTAGGCAGAGTCGCCAAGAAAGGCCAGCCAGCGGTGGTAACGGGTAATCACATCGAACTGGTCGCCGTGAATCACCAGCAAATGCCGACCATCGGCCGTGACATGCACCGCTTCATCGACCAACTGGATGTTGCCCAGAATCAGCTTGGAATAGCGGCGCAAGAACTCATCGTGGTTACCGGTGACGTAGATCACTTCCGTGCCGCGTTTGCTCATGGTCAGCAAGCGGCGGATCACGTTGGTGTGCGCCTGTGGCCAGTACATGCCGCCACGCAGTTTCCAGCCATCGATGATGTCGCCGACCAGATAGATCTTGTCAGCATGGTAGCCCTTGAGAAATTGCGACAGGTGTTCGGCCTGGCAATCGCGCGTGCCTAGATGCACGTCGGAAATCCACAGGGTTCGTACCCGTTGTTTACGGCTGGGTTTGGCGAGCTCGGCGCTGGTCATGGGCAACCCTCTGGGATGTTTTGGCCAGAGTGCGCTCGCCCGGTTAATCGACCATGACAGGTGTGAGTCAGTCCTGTGACAGCGCACCCTGAGTGCGACGGTGTAGACTGACGCCCTGCCCGGAGACCTGCCATGCGTCCGATCCTCACCCTGCGTCAGTACACCCGCGACCTGATCGTCCACAGCCACGACCACGCTCAATTGGTCTTCGGGTTGTCCGGCGCGCTGGATTTCGAGGTCGAGGGCTGCGGCAGCCAAGTGCGTCAGCAAAGTTTTGTGGTGGTCCCCTCTGGGGCCCATCACGCCTGCGACAGTCCGGGCGGCAGTCGTTGTCTGGTGATGGACATTCCTGACGGGCAATGGCTGACCGATTCGCTGGGCGAACATGCCGAAACCAGTCGCCGTTTGCTCGACCAGACTGCGCGGTTATCGCTCAACTCGGGGCAAAGCCAACTGGTCAGTTGGCTGGCCAACAGTCCGGTCAGCGATCCACTGATCGCTCAGCAAGGCGCGGTGTTGCTGCTGGCCAGCCTGAATCACGCGCAACCCGCCGAACTCACAGCCCGCCGCCTGCCTTATGCAGCCCTGGACAGGCACATCGAGCAATACGCCGCCTACCCACTTCAAGTCGCCGATCTGGCGCGAGTCGCCGGGTTGTCCAGCGCACGTCTGCATGCACGCTTCATGGCCGAATGCGGGCAGACACCGATGGATTACATCCGCAGTCGTCGACTGCACCTGGCAGTGCAGATGCTGCGTGACACGGGACTGCCCATCGGCGAAATCGCCAGTCGCGTCGGCTACAGCTCGCAGAGTGCTTTCTCGGCCGCCGTCCTGCGAGAGTTCGGCTCATCTCCTGGCCAACTGCGGCGCGAGTCCTACAACAAAAGACGCTAGTTTGCCGACAGACTTGTTGGCCGAGACAGGGTTCAATAGGTCAATGAATTTGTGTTTGGATCAAGGATTGCAATGACTCCGCGTACCGCCCTCGGCGCTCTGCATGTTGGTGCTTTGATGTTCGGCCTGACCGGCGTGTTCGGCAAGCTCGCCGCCGCATCGCCCGCCGTTATCGTCTTCGGACGTGCTGCATTCGCCGTGCTCGCCTTGGCGTTTTTCGCCCGCTTCGCCAGCCAGAGCGGCTGGCAGAAACTTCAAGCCGTCGACTGGCGCCGTCTCGCGCTTGGCGGCGTGTTGCTGGCCGGGCACTGGGTGAGTTTTTTCATCGCGGTAAAAGTCGCCGGCGTTGCGATCGCCACGTTGGGCTTCGCGAGTTTTCCGGCATTCACGGTGATTCTTGAGGGACTGATCTTCCGCGAACGCATCCGCGCCAACGAAATAGTGTTGGTGGTGCTGGTCAGCATTGGTTTGGTGCTCGTGACCCCAGCGTTCGATCTGGCGAGCGGCGCGACCACCGGTTTGCTTTGGGCGGTGCTATCGGGGCTGTTGTTTTCCCTGCTGTCGCTGACCAACCGGGCCAGCTCCGGGCGTATCCCGGCGGTGCAAGCGGCGCTGTGTCAGAACGTGGTGGTGGCACTGTGTTTGCTGCCGGTCGCGGCACCGCAACTGAGCGAAGTCAGCGCGCTGGACTGGCTATGGATCGCACTGCTTGGGGTGTTCTGCACCGGTGTCGCCCACAGCCTGTTCGTCGCCAGTCTGGCCGTGATCAAGGCGCGCACGGCGGCTGTGGTCTTTGCGATGGAACCGGTTTACGGCATCACCATGGCCTGGCTGCTGTTCAATGAAACCCCGACGCTACGCATGCTCATCGGCGGCGCGCTGATCATCGTGGCTATCGTGGTGTCTGCTCGCATGTCCGGCCATGCCGACAAAAAAACCGTGGCTGCCGAAGCGGCCTCTCACTGAGTACGGTCGTTGTGGCCGAGGTCGCGGTCAGGATCAATCTGATCGCGAACGCGTTGCTTGAGCACCTTGGCTTCGGGGAAACCGCCGTCCGCCTTGCGCTCCCAGATCTGAACGCCGTCGCAAGTGATGTGAAACACCCCGCTGGTGCCCGGCACCAGTGACACTTTGCCCAGATCATCACCGAAGGTGCTGAGCAGCTCTTGCGCCAGCCACGCGGCGCGCAGAAGCCACTGGCATTGGGTGCAATAGGTGATGACAACTTCTGCTTTTACGACAGTCATGTTCGTTGAAACTCCTGAAACGAGGGCGCCGCTATAATAGCCGGCTTTATTGCTTGCCCAGAGACTCACAATGCGCCGTCTGCTGTTCTGCCTGCTGCTTGGTTTCCTGCCCCTGTTCGTCCTCGCCAGCGTCCATGCCAGTGAGTCACCACGACCAAAAGTCGGCCTGGTGCTGTCTGGCGGCGCCGCTCGCGGTCTCGCGCACATCGGCGTGCTCAAGGCACTTGAAGAGCAAGGCATCAAGATCGATGCGATTGCCGGCACCAGCATGGGCGCAGTGGTCGGCGGGCTGTACGCCTCTGGCTACAAGATCGACGAGTTGGAAAAACTCGCGCTGCAGATCGACTGGCAGCAGGCACTCTCCGATGCGCCCCCCCGGGAAGATGTACCGTTTCGGCGAAAACAGGATGACCGCGATTTTCTGGTGAAACAGAAACTCAGCTTCCGCGACGACGGCAGCCTCGGTCTGCCCCTGGGCGTGATTCAGGGCCAGAATCTGTCGCTGCTGCTGGAAAGCCTGTTGGCCCACACCAGCGATACCCGCGACTTCGACAAACTGCCGATCCCGTTCCGCGCCGTGGCCACCGACATCGCCAATGGCGAAAAAGTAGTGTTCCGCAAAGGCCACCTGCCTCAGGTGATCCGCGCCAGCATGTCGATCCCGGCCGTGTTCGCACCGGTCGAACTGGATGGTCGTCTGTTGGTGGACGGCGGCATGACTGACAATATCCCGCTCGATGTGGCACGGGAAATGGGGGTCGACGTGGCCATCGTGGTCGACATCGGTACGCCGCTGCGCAGCCGCAAGCAACTGAACACCGTGGTCGACGTACTCAACCAGTCGATCACCCTGATGACCCGACGCAACTCGGAAGAGCAACTGGCAGTGCTTAAACCTTCAGATGTGCTGATTCAGCCTTCGCTGGCTGCGTTTGGCGTCACTGATTTCGGCAAAGCCCAAGAGATGATCGACGCAGGCTACCGCGCGACCAGAATTCTCGACGCGCGCCTTGCCGTGCTCAAACCCGACGAACCGCAGGACGCCGAACTCAACGCCGCACGCTCGCCGGGTCAACGCACGCCGATCATCACCGCGATCAAAGTCGAGAACAACTCGAAAGTCGACGACGATGTGATCCGCTACTACATCCGCCAACATATCGGCGAGCCTCTGGATCTGGGGCGATTGCATTCGGACATGGGCACCCTGTACGGCCTCGACTACTTCGAGCAAGTGCAATACCGCGTGGTACACAAGGGCCAGGATCACACCTTGGTGATCAGCGCCCGTGGCAAACGCAGCGGCACCGATTACCTCAGGGTCGGCCTGAACCTGTCGGACGACATGCGCGGCGACAGCGCCTTCAACCTCGGTGCCAGTTATCGCATCAACGGTATCAACCGCCTCGGCGCCGAATGGCTGACCCGCGCGCAGTTCGGCGATAAACAGGAACTGTACAGCGAGTTCTATCAGCCACTGGACGTCGGCTCGCGCTACTTCATCGCCCCCTCGGTGGTGTTCGAAGCACAGAACGTCGATGCGGTGCTCGACAATGATCCGATCGCCCAGTACCGCGTCGAGCGCTACGGCATGGCCTTGAACGTCGGTCGACAGATCGGTAACAACGGTGAAGTGCGTTTCGGCGTCGGCGAGGCCTGGGGCAAGGCCGACGTGCGCATTGGCGATCAGGACCTGCCGAGTGAAAGTTTCAATGAGGGCTTTTATTCGCTCAAGTATTCCTATGATTCGCTGGACAACGTTTACTACCCCCATGAGGGCAAGGACGTCAGCCTGACGCTGCTGCAATTCGAACCAAGCCTGGGCTCGGATACACGTTACCGGCAGTGGGAATTCAAACTCGACAAAGCCATGAGTCGTGGGCCCGATACGCTGATTCTCGGAGGTCGCTACGGCCGCACCCTCGACGACACCAGCGTCGTGACGTCGAGCTTCCTGCTCGGCGGGGCGCGGCAACTGTCGGGGTTCCGCGAAGACTCGATTTCCGGGCAAAACGTCAGTCTGATGCGCGCGGTGTACTACCGCCGGTTGACACCGCGCTCGTATCTGCCGCTGGACTTCCCGCTGTATGCCGGGGCTTCGCTGGAACGCGGACGGGCATGGAACAACGACAACGAATTCGACAGCGGCTACATCAATGCGGCAAGTGTGTTCATCGGTTTCGATACGCCGCTGGGACCGTTGAATTTCAGCTATGGATTGAATGATGCGAATGAGCAGGCGGTGTATTTGAATCTGGGGCAGACGTTCTGATTCTCAACGATTGATGGCGCCTGAAGGACCGAATTGGCGAACAAGCCGCTCCCACACAGGTTTTGTGAACACGAGCCCAATGTGGGAAGCGGGCTTGCTCGCGAAGGCGTCAAAACAATTACCCCCGTCAACACACTTGGCCTCAGATCAACGAATCCCCGCCAACAACGTCCGGGCCGTTTGTTTCAACGGTTCATCCCCGTCCTTGAGCAAATCGCTGAGCAACGCGATCGCACTGTCAATGTCACCGTCATCGATGCAGGTCTGCGCCTGTTCGAGTTTCCCGGCACTGGCGGCCTCGACGGGCTGCGACATGTGCAAATCCAACGGCTCCAGTGACGGTTCCAGATCGCCAAACTCATCGAGAAAGTCATCGTCCAGCGGCTGCGCATCCGGCTCGGGGATCCACTCAAGCTCCGCTTCCTCGGCGGTTTCAGTCTCTGGCAACTCGAAATCCTGCGGCAACACCTGCAGGCTGGAGCCCAAAGCCGATTCATTAACTGATGGCTGCGGTGGCACCGAACGGGTGTCCTCAAGATCCCAACTGGAATCCATCGACAACTGATCCAGATTCAACTGGAAATCATCCTCCAGCACCGCAGATTCGGGCGCGGCGCTGGCAACCAACGGGTCGGCTGCCGAGGCCGGCGCAGGGCTCTCCAGCGCCGGGTAGCGAGCACGGACATCCTGCAACTGTCGAGTATCCACGCCTAGCTCGCGCAAATTGCTTTCGTGCTGCCCGTACGCGGTACTGTCGCCCTGCTGCCCCAGCACTTCCAGCAACTGCAAACCGAGATCAATGCGATCCGGCTCCTTGTTCAAAGCGTCGCGCAGCAGTCCAACGGCTTCGCCGAGTCGGCCATAGGCCAGGTAAATGCCCACCGCCTCCAGCACATTATCCGCAGCTGGCTCATTACGATGCTCGGCACCGACATGAGCCCTGAAAGGTTCGGTGTTTGCGGGTGCGTCCTGAACAGGCTCATGGCTCAAAGGCGCCAGAGGCACCAGCGGCAGCGCAACATCGCCCTGTTGCTGTTGCTGTCTTCGACGCAGGATGAACAACACAGCCAACGCCCCCAGCAATAGCAGCAGCCCACCCAGCAATGGCCAGTTCAAACCGTCATCTGTGGATTCGACCGGTGCTGCAACCGGAGCCGGGGACACGACAGGTGCAGGCGCAGCCTTTTGCAACTCGGCCATGCGGGTTTGCAGATCACTGATCTGCTTCTTGCCTTCGGCAATTTGCACATCTTGTGTTTGCAGTCTGGCGTTCAATTCGTCGAGGGTCTTTTGCGACTGCTGGTTCTGCAGCACGCTCGCCGCCAGTTGCTCGGCCAGTGCATCGTTGACAGGCACCGTTGCCGTTGCTGGCACAGGCGCACTTTCGCGCTTGCCCTGGGCTGCCTGCGTCGGCGCGGTGACCGGTTCGACAGTGGGAAATGCAGAGGATTGCGCGCGCGGATCCGGCTCATCAGTGGCCGGGACAATACCGGGCGAGCCCGGCGGATCGATCAGCACCGTGTACTCGCGCAGCAAGCGGCCATTGGGCTGATTGAGCTGTACCAGAAAATCCAGAAACGGCTCATTGACCGGTTTGCTGGAGGTCACACGGATCATCTGGCGGTTGCCATGCAGGATCGGCGTGAACTTGAGGTTGTTGAGAAAGAACACCCGCTCAACCCCGGCACGACCGAATTCGTCTGCCGAGGCCAGACTCACTGAAAGATCGCTCTGGGTCAGACCGCCGACATCAACCAAGGCGATATCCGCCTTGAGCGGCTGATTGAGGGCTGAATGAACGGTGATATCACCCAGCCCCAAGGCCTGCGACCAGGTCGAATAGCCGAACACGCCTGCGACCAAAAGCCCTTTGGCGCAAACGCGCAGTACCATGTGCCAACTTGCGAGCATGAGCATCCCTTAAATAAGCAAAACCGACTTCTATGCGTTCGCACATCCGGTACGAACACGATATTGCCCAGTAGTTCTTATAGTCTGCTCAGCGCGTTCTCTCAAAAAAACGGCACAAGGTTATGCCTCAAGATTTTTCCAGGTTGGCCAGAATGTGCCCGTGCACGCGCATGCACACCTTCAAATCCGCCTCGTCGACGCCTTCGAACAATTCGTGACGCAGTTGGGTGGCAATGGTTTCGATTTGTTCGATCAACGGCAGGGCTGGTGCGCAGAGGACAATTTTTTTCGCTCGGCGGTCTTCCATCACGGACTGGCGTTGCACCAGCCCCTGGCTTTCCAGACTATCGAGCAAGCGTGCGAGGGTCGGCCCTTCGACGCCCACGCTTTGCGCCAGCTCACGTTGGGTCGGGGCATCTTCGAAGCGCGCCAGATGCAGCAGCACCAGCCAGCGCGCCTGAGACAGACCGAGGCCCGCCAGCCGGCGGTCCAGTTCGGCACGCCAGCCACGAGACATCTGGGCCAGTTGCATGCCAAAGCGGTGTTGATCGGTTAACGGCATAAAACACTCATGATTAGACTGAAGTAATAGAGAAAAACTAATTATTAGTCAGCTAAGCATGAGCTGCAGCTATAGGCAAGTGGCGCTCTGAACTGAATCGTTACAACTGTATGGCGCTTGGCGTAATCGCCGTCTTACATTTCAAACTCAGATTGCAGCGCAGCCCGCACGCAGTAAAGGACGCCTTCCGGTACGCGACCGGCAAACAACTCGGCGATCTCGGCGACCGACGGCAACTCGCCCTCGCCGTCAAGGAACGCATCCTGCACTTCGCCCATCAGATCTTCGGGCAAGTCCAGCGCCTGCTCCAGCGACAACTGTTGCTTGCCAATGGCCTCGGCCAGCATGGCGTACACGTTCTTTTCCGAGCACTGCAACTGACCGGCAATCTGCATCGGCGTCATGCCGGCGCGGGCCAGAGTGATCAGTTCGTGGCGCACGTCGGCCACCGCTTTCGGCGCCTCGACCTCGCCGCCGAGCACCTCGAGGAAGGCCTCGCCATAACGTTCCAGCTTGCGTGCACCGACGCCACTGACCCGGGCCATTTCCGCCAGCGAAGTGGGTTGGCTGCGCAGCATTTCCAACAGTGTCGAGTCGGGGAAAATGACGTACGGCGGCACACCATGCTCTTCGGCCAGTTTGCGCCGCAGGGCGCGCAGGGCTTCCCACTGTTCGCGCTCTTCGCCGCGCACCAGTTGGCTGGCAGGGCTCTTGCTGACGGTTTTGGCGGTGACTTGCGGTTTCAGGTCGCGGCGCAGCTCCAGGGTGACTTCGCCCTTGAGCAGCGGTCGGCAACTGTCGTTCAGACGCAGACCGCCATAGCCTTCGTGGTCGACATCGGCCAGACCACGCGCCACCAATTGCCGGAACAACGAGCGCCACTCACTTTCGCTCAGCGCCTTGCCGACGCCGTACACCGACAGATGCTGATGGCCGAAGCTACGGATTTTTTCGTTGTCCTTGCCCAGCAACACATCGACCAGATGCCCCACGCCATAACGCTGACCTGTGCGAAAAATTGCCGACAACGCCTGACGTGCAGGTTCAGTGGCATCCCAGGTCTGCACACCGTCGACACAGTTGTCGCAGTGACCGCAAGGCTGCGGCATGTCTTCATCGAAATACGCCAGCAGTGTCTGACGCCGGCAGCGGGTTTCTTCGCAAAGCGAGAGCATTGCGTCGAGTTTGTGCTGCTCAAGACGCTTGTGGCGCTCATCGCCTTCGGAGTTCTGCAGCATCTGCTTGAGCATCACCACGTCTTGCAGACCGTAGGCCATCCACGCATCCGCCGGCAGACCATCACGGCCGCCGCGACCGGTTTCCTGGTAGTACGCCTCAAGGGACTTCGGTAGATCGAGGTGGGCGACGAAGCGCACGTTGGGCTTGTCGATACCCATGCCGAACGCCACCGTGGCGACCATGATCAACCCCTCCTCATTGAGGAAGCGCTTCTGGTTGAAGGCACGCAGATCATTGGGTAGACCGGCGTGATACGGCAGCGCCGGGAAGCCCTGCTCGCTCAAAAACGCCGCGACCTCCTCGACCTTCTTGCGCGACAGGCAATAGACGATGCCGGCATCGCTGCGCCGTTCGGCCAGGAACGCCAGCAACTGCTTGCGCGGCTGCTCTTTGGGCACAATGCGGTAAAAGATGTTCGGGCGGTCGAAGCTCGACAGGAAGCGCTCGGCGTTCTGCAGATGCAGACGCGTGACGATCTCTTCGCGGGTACGCTTGTCGGCAGTGGCCGTCAGGGCGATGCGCGGTACGTCGGGGAACATCTCGGCCAATTGACCCAGCTGCAGGTATTCCGGGCGGAAGTCGTGGCCCCATTGCGATACGCAGTGCGCTTCGTCGATGGCGAACAGGGCAATATTCAAGCCTTGCAAGAACGACAACATGCGCGGCTGCACCAGACGCTCGGGCGCCAGGTACAACATCTTCACTTCGCCGCGCTTGATCCGCGCCGCCAGATCGCGCTGTTGCTCGGCGCTCAAGGTGGAGTTCAACGCAGCGGCGGCCACACCCAGTTCGTCAAGGGTGGCGACCTGATCGTCCATCAAGGCGATCAGCGGCGAGACCACCACCGCCAGGCCATCGCGCAACAGCGCGGGCACCTGGAAGCACAAGGACTTGCCGCCACCGGTAGGCATCAGCACCAGCGCATCACCGCCGCTGGCCACGCGCTCAATGATTGCACCCTGACGGCCACGGAAACTGTCGTAGCCGAAGATGTCCTTGAGGACGCGTTGAGCCTGTTCGAGCATAAAAACTCCAAAAATCTACCGAAACATCCCTGCGCAGGCTGGTTCAAGACAGCCAGGGCTGCTTAAACAAAACGTAAGGGCTCGTTGCATGACGGCCGCAATACGGACAGGGATCGCAAAACGCGGCAGTATACCCGAGCACTCCCTCGCACAGGGCGCCGCTGATAAGACTCCACCAATTAGGGCAAATCTGCCTTGTGGCTGGCTTGAGCGCGCAAGAAGGCCTAGAATTCCCGCATTGTTTATTCCCCCAAGGTAGCCCCGTAATGTCCTTCGCTGAGCAACTGACCCGCCTGCAAGTATTCCTCGACGCCGACGAACTGCATGACGAGGCGCTGGATTACGTGGCCGCCCACGGTTACCTGACCGCCCTGTCGATTTGTTCGGAGGAAGTGCCGGAGCGTGAATGGATCGACGCCCTGTTCGCCGAAGAGCCGCATTACAGCAGCGACGCCCAGCGCGAAGAGATCGAAGCCACGCTGATCGGCCTCAAGGCCCACATCGCCCGTCAACTGGCGTCCGACGAAGAGTTCGAGCTGCCATGTGAACTGGATCTGGGCGAAGAGCCGGACGACTCCGAACTGCGCGGCTGGTGCATTGGCTTCATGGAAGGCGTGTTCCTGCGTGAAGCGGCCTGGTTCGAAACCGCCGAAGAAGAAGTCAGCGAAATGCTCCTGCCGATCATGGTCGGTTCGGGCCTGTTCGACGAACAGCCAGAGTTCGAAGACATCGCCAAGGACGCCAACCTGATGGACGACATGATCGTGCAGATCCCGGAAGCCCTGACCGCGCTGTACCTGCTGTGCCAGGCGCCCGACGAGAAACCGGCGATCCTCAAGCCACGTCACCACTAAGATCCGGCCTATGGACAACCCCATAGGCAACCGCCCCCTGATGTTGCGCTACTTCCTGCTGGCCATCGGCTGGCTCAGCGTGGCATTGGGGGTGATCGGGATTTTCCTGCCCGTCCTGCCCACCACCCCTTTCCTTCTGCTCGCCGCGGCCTGCTTCGCGCGCAGCTCTCCGCGTTTTTATCGCTGGCTGGTCGAGCATCCGCGGCTCGGGCCGTGGATCCGCGATTACCTCGATGGCAACGGCATTCCGCTCAAAGGCAAGGTCTACGCGATCGGGCTGATGTGGGCGAGCATTCTGTTTTCCTGCTACCTGGTGCCGTTGCCGTGGGCGCGTGGGTTCATGTTGACGAGCGCGGTGTTGGTGACGGTTTATATTTTGCGGCAGAAAACACTGCGCAAACCTTGATGCACTACTGGATAGAGGACAGGTATGCACCTGTTTCCAATCACAGTAGAATTTGCGCCAAATCTGATCCTTGGACACACCACCACTGCCGCAGCCTGGCATCGGTCTACATGGAGGAAAGTCTGTGAAACTGATCAGGCTGGAGCTGGAAAACTACCGTTGTTTCCCATTGCTGACACTTGAACTCGATACTCAGCTGACTTTGTTGGTCGCGCGCAACGGTCAAGGCAAGACAAGTCTGTTGGATGCTATCAAGGTGGCGTTGTGGCCTTACGTTCGCGGGTTTGACCTCGGCAGCACTACCAATGACATCACCGGAATTCATCCGGAAGACGTTTTTTTGCGCCCCCTAAAAGCGCATCAAATGGAACCATCTCTTCCTGCTCGACTGTCTGCTCAAGCAACTCTGCATGGACAAAACTGGGAGTGGACTCGGCGCCGTGAAAGCATTCGTAAAGGCACACAGACCCGCGGTGATGACGCTGCCAACAAGCTTGAGGCAGCAGCCGAAGCCCTAGAGGTACAGATTTTCAACCGCGCAGTTTCGGACCAGCCTCCATTCGATTTACCCGTTCTGGCCTACTACGGCACCGGTCGGCTCTGGAGTCAGAAAAAGCTGACCGCTGCATTCGAGAAGGCGGAAAACGCCGAATTTTCCAGGACGTACGCCTACCGCGATTGTCTGGATCCGGCATCCAGTTATAAGCACTTCGCTAAGTGGTACACGCGAATTTTCCGCAGTTACCGCGATGAGCAAATTCGCAACATTGAACGCGGACATCTGAGTATTGATGTCAAGGATGAGTTCGCGCATCCGATACTGGCTGTCCAGAATGCAGTAAATGCTGTCCTCGCGACTCAAACTGGCTGGAGAAATCTGGCTTACAGTAGTGAGTTTTCCGATCTCGTACTTGAACATCCAATTCATGGGACGCTGAAAGTCAGCCAACTCAGCGATGGTATCCGCAACATCGTTGCCTTGGCGGCAGATATCGCCTATCGCTGTATAAAGCTAAATCCTCACTTGGGTATTACCGCGCCTCGCCAATGCACGGGTGTGATATTGATCGATGAGGTCGACATGCACCTTCATCCTGCGTGGCAACAAACGGTCATACCTGATCTGCTCGGTGCCTTTCCAAATATTCAGTTCATCGTCACGACACATAGCCCGCAAGTAATCACCTCGGTGAGGGCAAAGTGTATCCGTGTCCTGCACACCGTAACTGAAGACAAATTGCTGCAAGTAAAAATCAGCAATGTCGATCAACAGACTCAAGGGGTCGCCAGTTCACAAGTCTTGGCATACGTGATGGGCATTGACCCCACACCTGACAATGAGCCTTCTCGCAAATTAAGCGAGTACATGGCGCTGATTCAGCAAGATCTGCATAAATCACAACAAGGTTTGGTGCTACGCGAATACCTGAACTTGCATTTTGGTACCCAGCATCCGGACATGCTTGATTGTGATCGGTTGATTCGCCTCGAAACATTCAAACGCAAACAACTGACACAAAAAAAATAAGGAAGTCGGGCGGATGCGAAAACTGATTCGAGGTACGGTTCCAAACTGTCTTGCTCGTTATAGGCATGGAATAAATAAATGGGCTGATGTGACACATGCAGACAAAGAGCAGATCCGCCAGTGTCTTCAAGCTATGCAAGATACTCGTTGCGCCTACTGTGAAGCGGATATCAGCACGATAGGACATTCGCATATCGAGCACTTTCGACAAAGGCACGGATATGCCCAAGGTACATTCGAATGGACCAACCTCTTCAATTCATGTTGTCGGGAAGAGGCCTGCGGAAAATTCAAAGACAATTGCCCACCCTACGATCACAAAAACTTGCTTAAACCTGACGAGGATGATCCGGACGGTTTTTTGCTTTTTATCAGTGACGGCACAATCAGCCCACTCGTTAATCTGGATGACCGGGCACTGACGCGCGCCGTCGAGACGCTGCGCATATTCAATCTGGACGCGCAAAACGGGGCCTTGCGCGCCATGAGACGAGAGGCAATTCGCCCTCACCAGAAAACGGTTGAGGATCTGATGGCGATAGCCGAAGAACTGTCGCCAAACGATCTTCAGGAGTTTCTGCAAGACGAGATTCAGAGCATCGCCCATTTGCCATTCTCTACAGCCATACGACACACCCTGTCGAAATCTCGGACTGTTTGAGAGACACCTCCAGACACGCCTTCCAGGCTACGAATCCTTGCGCCTTTGCCTACAGCTACGCCAGAATCCGCCGGCTTGTGCGCCTTGGGGGCGGGTTCTATTGTGGCGCGGTCGCTGACGAATCGGTGATCGGATTTGACCGTCCGCCCAACATCAAGGCGCAGCAGCGTCCTGCACGTGTTCAGGCATTGCCTGAAATCATGTCGCGGTGGCTGTGCGTGGGACACCTTCGGGTGTGCCGGAATCCTTGATGTCCGGTCGGTCAACCCGCGTACAGCTGCCACCCTGTTTGTTTGACCGCGAACGTTGGCAGCTCCATTCATCAAGGAGCTTGACCATGATCAAACCCACACCCAACCCACCCGAAACCGACGCCACCTCCCCCTACGAATCCCTCGACTCGAAAAAGCTCAACAAAGCCGCCGACCGCGCCCTCGATCATTACCTCTGCCCGCCTGGATCCACGCCGCCGCCCCGTAAAAACCGCGGGATGTATGCCGCGACTGCCGACACCAAAAACGAGGAATTGCTGCTCGATGCCTGCGAAACACTCGCTTCGGCCAAGACCATCGCACATGACTTCGCCCGCCTGTTGCCCGCGCCGCAACGCAGAACAGTGCTGGGCATTGCGCAATTGATCATGCTCGGGGAGCTGGCGGTGAATCGGGTGCTGGATAATCTGGAGCTGCCGCAGTAGCAGGCATCAGTGACAAGCCTTTATTGATGTGTTGTGGTGGCTGACGCCTTCGGGAGCAAGCCCCCTCCTACAGGTTTCGAGTCGTTCGCAAAACTGGTGCACCACACAAATCACTGTGCGAGCGGGCTTGCCCGCGAAGGCCGACTCACAGGCGATACATCGCTGCTGCCAGAAAAAACCCGCCGCCCCGTTCAACCGGGGCGGCGGGTTTTGTCGTTTCAGGGCTTTTATCAAATGCCGATCACACCGTATCCACCTTCAACGAATGATCATTCAGCATCCCGCTGATGATCGTCGCGGTGTCGTGCCCGCTGGCAATCATCCCACCCGCGCCCGGTGTCACGCCGTAGTGGCTGGCGAGGTTGACGCCGGCCAGATCAATCGTCTGGTTCGGCGTGGCGCCGGCCAGGGCGCTGACGTCGATGGTGGTGAGTACCGAGGCGCCGCTGCCGGTGACGGTGAAGTGCAGGTAATCGTCCAGCGACGCGGTGGTGCCGTTTTCGCCTTGCAGCAGTTGCGACAGGTCGAGCTTGTCGGTGCCGGGGGTGAAGTCGGTGATCAGGTCGTGGCCGCTGTTGCCCTTGAGCCACTGGAAGGTGTCGGCCCCTGCGCCACCGGTCATGGTGTTGTTGCCCATGCCGCCGATCAGCAGGTCATCGCCGCCACCACCGTTGAGGATGTCGTTACCCAGGCCGCCGTTGATCACGTTGTTATTGTTGTCGCCGGTCAGGGTGTCGTTGAAGTTCGAACCGACGAGGTTTTCGATGCCGGCCAGCGTGTCCGTGCCGGCACCGACGGTGTTTTGCGCACCGAGCAGTCCGAGGTTGACCGTGACCCCGGCGGTGGCATGGGCGTAGCTGGCGGTGTCGATGCCAGTTCCGCCGTCGAGCAGGTCGTTGCCCGGGCCGCTGTAGAGCAAGTCATTGCCCGCGCCGCCATGCAGTTCGTTGTTGCCGGAACCGGCGGTGAGCACGTCGTTGCCGTCGCCCGCGTTGAGGATGTTGTTGCCGGTGCCGGCCACCAGAATGTCATCGCCCGATGTACCGGTGAGGGTGTGGCCATCCTGATAGCTGATGGTCACGGCGGCGGTGTCGCTGCCGCCGTGGTTGTCGTTGGCGGTGTAGGTGCCGTGGTAGTCCGGGGTGAGGTCGTGGGCCCCGGCGTAGTTGACCGTCATGGTCAGTTGGTAGTTTTCCGCGGCGTTGGTGTTGCCACCGCTGGTGTTGGTGATGTTGGTGATGTGGATCTGGTAGGTGCCATCGGCGCTGGCGGTGATGGTGCCGCCGTCGGCGATGGTCACGAACGCGCCGCCATTGAGCGAGTACTCCATGGTGATGTGCCCGGCCGCCAGGTTGTGATCCAGATTAAGGGTCTCGCCCTGTTTCAGTTTGACGGTGATCAGGTCTTCATCGTTGGCATTGGCGTTGGTCACCGCGCCGAGGTAGCCGCTGACCACCAGTACAGCGGTCATCGCGGCGGTGTTGGCCGCGAACGAGTTGCGCACGTCGGCCAGGTTCTGGTTGGCGGCGCTGTTGCTGGTGCCATTGAAGGTGATCGCCCCCGTGCCGGTGAAGTCCGCGCCCTTGGCGACCCAACCGGTGTTGAAGGTGGTCGGTGTGGCATTGAGGGTGTCGCCGTTCGGATCGGTGTCGTTGGCCAGTAGCAGTTCGCCCGGCACCACGATGTTGCTCGACAGCACGTTGGTGATGACGTGATCGTCCGCCGCCACCGGAGGCGCGTTGGGGATCACTTTCACGGTCAACGTTGAGCTGGCGAGGTCGCCGTCGTTATCGCTGAGGGTGAAGCCGATGTTCTCGGTGATCACAGTGGTGGTGGTTTTCTGCGAGGTGTAGGTGTAGTCGCCGGTGTCGAGGTTGATCACCAGCGTGCCGCTGTTGTTGGTGGCGATGCTCAGCGTGTTGTTCACGGTGTTGAAGGTGCCGTGGTTGACGCCACCAGTGGCAGTCAGTGACCCCTGGCCGCTGAGGGCTTTGGGGTCGTAGGTGTACGTGGTGCCGTCGACCACGATGGATTTGATGAAACCGCCATCGGCGCCGAAGCTGCCGCCCTCACCCAGTAACGAACCGGTAACCGGCGCGCCTTCGACGGTGCCGGACAGCACCGAGTTGAGTTGATTGAGATCAGTGACCACTACCGCATTGGTGTTGGTGTGGCTGATGCCGTCATAGGCCAGCGGATCGAGGTTGGCGTTGCTCACGCCACTGCCCAGGCCGATCGCGTAGTTCTTGATGTTGTTGGCATCAAGGAAAGCCTTGAGTGTGGTCTCGTCAGCCGTGCCGATGTCCTGACCGTTGGTGGGTTTGCCGTCGGAGAAGAAGTAGCCGACGTTCTGCGCCCCGGTGAGTTTGCCTGCGGTGTTGAACGCCGTTTGCATGGTCGCCACGGCGGCGTCGTAGTTGGTGCCGCCACCGGCGCTGAGGCCCGCCAGGAGCGTCTTGGCCGTCGCTACATCAACCCACACCGTGGTGCGGTCAGTGGCGCTGCTGCTGAAGGTCACGAGTTGGACTTTCACATCACCGAGGTCATTGTATTTGTCGAGCAAGGCGCTGATCGCTTGCTTGGCCAGGTCCAGCCGCGACAGGCCCGGCACACCGGAGGCGTCGGCCATGCTGCCGGAGATGTCGAGCACGATGAGGATGTTGGAATCGATCTCCACCGCCGCCACCGAGCGATCCGACGCCACGGCTTTGGGCACGTCATCGACGATGTTGACCACGATGGTGCTGGTGGTGCTGTTGCCCAGCGCGTCAGTGGCTTTGTAGGTGAAACTTTCGCTCAGGGTGTTGGCCCCGTCGTTGGCGTTCGGTGAGGTTTTCGGTGCCGACGTCAGCGTGTAGGTGTAGGTGCCGTTGGCATTGAGCTGGATCTGCCCGTAGGTGCCGGTGGCGCTGCCAACCAAGGTGTAAGTGAGCGCGCCGCTGCCGCCAGTCACCGCGCCGACCAGCGTGCCGGTTGCGGTTTCGCCGGTGTTGGTCGGATCGCTGCCGGTGACCGTACCCGGGGCCAGGTCTTGGCCGTCCTGGGTCAGGTCGAGGGCTTTCTCAAAGACCGTCACGTCCTGATCGACCGAGGCCACGAGTTTGCTGTCGGCAACGTTGATGGTGAGGGTTGTGGTGCTTTCGTCGCCGTCGGTGTCGCGGATGGTGTAGGTAAAGGTGTCGGTGGCGCCGGGTGGGCTGACCGAGTTCGGATTGCTGTGGTAAACGGCGTTGCCCGCCGCATCCAGGGTCAGGTAACCGTAGGCGCCGTTGATGTTGCTGTTGAGCCCGCCAACGGCCGAAGTGCCGGTGTTGCTGCCGGCGCGCACGCCAACCACGGTGGCCGCACCATCGGCCCCGCTGATGTCATTGCCCAGCACGCTGACGTTGACCGTGCCGCCCTCCGCCACCGAGCCCGTGTCGGGTGTGGCAGTTGGCAGGTCATCGATGATGTTGACGTTGATCTGGCCCGTGGCGGTGCTGCCATCGGTGTCGGTCGCCACCACGTTGAAGTTTTCGGTAAGGCTGTTGGCACCGTTGCCGCTCGGATGGGTTTCGTTATCCACCAAGGTGTAGCTGTAGCTGACCACACCGGTCGCCGGGTTGTAACCGGTGATGGTGAACGTGCTGCCCAGGGGCGAGACGGCCGATTGCGGGAAGCCTGCAGCCACACCGTTGGTGACCACGGCGATGCCGCCGACCGTGAGGGTTTGCAGACCATCAAGCGCAGTGACGGTGAAGGTGCCGCTTTGGGTCAGCGCCGCAGTGTTGGGGTTGGTGCCGTCGCTGAGGTTTTTCTCGTAGACGGTGAGTTCGCCGCCATAGACATCGAGCCCGTTGAGCACCACCGGATCATCATTGTTGTGGATGTTCAGCATCAGGTTGGCGGTGCTGGTGTCACCGTCTGCATCGGTCAGCGTGTAGGTGAACGTTTCGGTGCCGTTGCCGCCGCCGTGCAGGTTTTTGAAATCGGCATCATTGGTGTCCAGGGTGTAGGTGTAAGTGCCGTTGGCGTTGAGCACCAAGGTGCCGTAAGTGCCGACGATGGTGGCGGGCGTGATCGGCCCGGCATTCGGCCCGGTCGCTACCACGTCCGCCCCTTGCACATCGTTGGTCAATACGTTGCCGGTCAGCGTCAATTGGGTTTCCGATGCGGTGTTCGCGTTGCTGTCGTTCATCGCTTTGGGCACGTCATCGACGATGCTGACGACGATGGTGCTGGTGACGATGTTGCCCAGCGAATCGGTGGCCTGATAGGTAAAGCTTTCGGTCAGGGTGTTGGCACCGTCGTCGGCATGCGGCGTGGTGGTTGCCGGCGATGTCAGGGTGTAGGTGTAGGTGCCGTTGGGGTTGAGCACGATCTGTCCGTAGCTGCCGATGGCGCTGCCAACCAGCGCATAGCTGATCGCACCGACGGCGCCCGTGACCGAGCCGACCAACGTGCCAGACGCGGTTTCACCGGTGCTGGTCGGATCGCTGCCAGTCACCGTACCGGCGGCCAGGTCGGCGCCATCCTTGGTCAGGTCCAGGGCTTTCTCGTACACGGTGACGTCGGTATCGCTGGCCGCACACAGTTTGCTGTTGGAGACATCGATGGTGATGGTCGTGGTGCTTTCATCACCGTCGGAATCACGCACGGTGTAGGTGAACACATCGAACGCGCCAGGCCCATTCACGGCATTGGGCGCGCTGTGGTAAACCGCGTTGCCGTTGGCATCCAGCGTCAGGTAACCGTAAGTGCCGTTGATCTGGGTGTTCAAACCACCGAGGGCCGAGGTCGAGGTATCTGAACCGGCGCGCACGCCAACCACGGCGCCCGTAACGGCCGGGCCATCGGCGCCACCAATGTCGTTGTCCAGCACATTGCCGCTGACGGTGCCGCCCTCCGCCACCGACGCCGAATCGGGGTGAGCGCTGGGCAAGTCATCGATGATGTTGACGTTGATCTGGCCGCTGGCAGTGCTGCCGTCGGTGTCGGTCGCCACCACATTGAAGTTCTCGGTGATGCTGTTGGCGCCGTTGCCATTGGGATGGGTTTCGTTATCCACCAAGGTGTAGCTGTAGCTGACCACGCCGGTCGTCGCGTTGTAGCCGGTGATGGTCAGCGTGCTGCCGAGCGGCGTGACCACCGATTGCGGGAAACCTGCGGCGACGCCACCAGTCACCACGGCGATGCCACCGACGGTGAGGGTTTGCAAACCGTCGAGTGCGGTGACGGTGAAGGTGCCGCTCTGGGTCAGCGCTGGCGCGTCAGGGCTGGTGCCGTCGCTGAGGTTTTTCTCGTAAACGGTGAGTTCACCGCCATAGACGTCGAGGCCGTTGATGATCACCGGGTCGTCATTGTTGTGGATCTGCAAAACCAGATTCGCGGTGCTGGTGTCACCGTCCGAATCGGTGATGGTGTAGGCGAAGGTTTCGGTGCCGTTGCCGCCGCCGTGCAGCGCTTTGAAATCCGCATCGCTGGTGTTCAGCGTGTAGGTGTAAGTGCCGTTGGCGTTGAGGACCAACGTGCCGTAGGTGCCGGTGAATGTACCGGCCGTCACCGGCCCGGTGGGTACACGGTCGGCGCCTTGCACGTCGTTGGTCAGGACGTTGCCGGTCAGGGTCAGTTGGGTTTCCGAAGCCGTGG
>NZ_CAXAPL010000018.1:0-118283 GCF_963970845.1 Pseudomonas sp. RA_105y_Pfl2_P56 | reverse complement strand
TGGTTGTTTGGCAACGCTCGCTTCTTGCTGCGACAGCTCGAGGGGGCGAGAGCCGAAATGGCCTTGGCGGTGAACGCCTATAACCTGAAAAGAGCGATTAACGTGCTCGGCGCACGTCAGTTGATGGCGTTGATGGGCTGAAACGCCCTTTTTCGTCTGCCGTCCGCACAAAAGCCAACGCCCCGAACAAGTCGGGGCGTTTGCTTGAAACCACCATCAGTGTGTTTTCACACAGTCTGAATTGGCGCCCTTTGTCGTTTCTGCAATCCCATCAATCCACGTGCGCGAGGTCACCACGCAACGCCACGCTGGAAACCAGCATCCCCGCGCGGCACTGGAATTTTTCGGTGTCTTTGTACAGGTCGCGCTGGTCGACGCTGGCGATGTTGATCACGGCGTTGGCGTCAGCTTTTTTCGCGGCGTTCTGCAGGGTCGCCAGCGCCGATTGCAGCGCCCAGAAGCAGGCGTCTTCGTCGGACTTGTTCGAGCCGTTGGTCTTGCGGCTGCTGCTCACGGTGTCGAGTTTGCGCACTTGCTTGGGCAGCGTTTCGCCAGCCAGGTAGAACTTCACGCTGCCGTCCAGCAGGCCGGCGTCGGTGGCGCGTTTGACGCCTTCGCGAAAGCTCAGGTAGGTCGGTTCGTCGGCGCCTTGCTTGACGATGCCCAGGTCGTTGACGAACTCGATGTCCGGGTTGATCGACAGCTCCTTGAGTACGTTGTCGCGCAGGCGGTTGACCCAACGGTTGTAGTTGCCGTGGATCTTGCCGTCCTTGGCATCGAGGCCGTAGCTGCTGCGATAGTCGATTTCGAACGAGGTCGGGCTGAACGGGATGTCGACTTCGGCGTGGTGGCGACCGCGTACGGTGATCGCGGCCTTGATCATGCCCGGGCGTACCGATTGCACGACCCACTGGCGGTCGTTGAGCGCGGTAACGATGGCGCGGCTCATCTGTTGCTGGGTGAAACCGAGGTTGGGCGAGAACTCTTCCTTGGCGTTGTAAACCGGTTTGCTGGTGCAACCGCCGAGCACAAAAGCCAGTGCCAACAGAGCGGCGATGCGGTGAAACTGAGTCATTCCCTTCACTCCAAACGTGTTGCGGTCAGTGCCAGCGGCGGAAAATCAACGAGGTGTTGACGCCACCAAAAGCGAAATTGTTGTTCATCACGTATTCGTTGCTCATCTGGCGGAATTCACCGCGCAGGTAGTCGAGCTTGCCGCAGTGCGGATCGACCTCGTCGAGGTTGAACGTGTGCACGTACAGGTCGCGATTCATCATCTCGATGCTGAACCACGACTCCAGCGCCCCGCAGGCCCCGAGCGTGTGGCCGAGGAAACTCTTCTGCGAGCTGATCGGCATGCGTTCACCGAACAAACTGCTGGTCGCCAGTGTTTCGGCAATGTCGCCCTGTTCTGTAGCGGTGCCGTGGCCATTTACATAACCGATGGCCTGCGGCGTCAGGCCGGCGTCTTCCAGCGCCAATTCCATGGCACGGCGCATGGTCACTTGTTCCGGGCGTGTGGTGTGCTGGCCGTCGGCGTTGCTGCCGAAACCGACGATCTCGGCGTGGATGTGCGCACCGCGCGCCAGAGCATGTTCCAGCTCTTCAAGGACCAGCATGCCGCCGCCTTCACCTATCACCAGACCATCGCGGCCCTTGTCGTACGGGCGTGGGCTGGTTTGTGGCGCATCGTTTTTCAGGCTGGTGGCGTAGAGCGCGTCGAAGACCATGGCTTCGGTCGGGCAGAGTTCTTCGGCACCGCCAGCGAGCATCAGCGGCAAGCGGCCGAACTTGATCGCCTCGTAGGCATAACCGATGCCCTGACTGCCGCTGGTGCAGGCGCTGGACGTCGGGATCAGGCGCCCGGTGAGGCCAAAGAAGATGCTGATATTCGCCGCTGTGGTGTGCGGCATCATGCGCACGTAGGAGTTGGCGTTGAGGCCCTCGGCCACCGAGTTGAGCAGCATGTTGCCGAACGCCTTGATCTCGTCGGTGCTGCCGGTGGACGACCCGCAGGCCACGCCCATACGCCCGTCCTTGATCGATGCGTCACCGAGCAGGCCGGCGTCGGCCAGGGCTTGTTCCGCCGCGCCGACGGCGAGTCGCGACACCCGGCCCATGCTGCGCAGTTGTTTGCGCGTCCAATGTGCAGGGACGACAAAATCATCGATGGGCCCGGCCAGACGCGTATTGAGCTCGCTGAAGCGATCCCACTCGTCCATCCGCCGAATGCCGCTGCGGTTGGCCGCGAAGTTGCCCGAGATGGTTTCCCAGTCGCTGCCCAGCGAGGTGATGCCGGCCATGCCGGTGACGACGACGCGCTTCATCAGCACAAGCCTCCGTTGACCGCCAGGACCTGGCGGGTGATGTACGAGGCTTCCGCCGACATCAGGAAATTCACCGCACCGGCCACCTCTTCAGGGGTGCCCATGCGTTGTGCGGGGATCATTTTCATCAGTTCTTCCACCGGCACGTTTTCGTCGAGCATCGCCGTGTCGATCAGGCCCGGCGCGACGCAGTTAACGGTGATTTTGCGCTTGCCCAGTTCGATCGCCAACGCTTTCGCCGCACCGATCACGCCAGCCTTGGAGGCGCTGTAGTTGACCTGGCCACGGTTGCCGATCAATCCCGACACCGAAGTGATGCAAACAATGCGACCAGCGGCGCGGCGGCGGATCATCGGCATCATCACCGGGTGCAGGACGTTATAGAAACCGTCGAGGTTGGTGCGCAGTACCACGTCCCAATCGTCGTCGCTCAGCGCGGGGAAAGCGCCGTCGCGAGTCAGGCCGGCGTTGAGCACGACGCCGTAATACGCGCCATGGGTTTCGACGTCGGCTTCAAGAATGCTTTTGCAGGCTTCGCGATCGGCTACATCGAATTGCAGGATGCGCGCGTGGCGGCCCAGCGCTTCGATTTCAGCCTGTACCGCTTGCGCCTCGGCAACGCCGCTGCGGCAATGAAGGACGATGTCGTGCCCGGCTTGCGCCAGGCGCAACGCAATGGCGCGGCCGATGCCACGGCTGGAGCCGGTGACCAGTACGGATTCAGTCATCGTTCGACGCCTTTTTCTGTTCAAGATAATCAGCCGCCGCAGGTGGGCGGAATACATTCAGCCGGGCGCTGGCGTGGATGCCGTCAGCGTTGATATGGCATTCGAACACGCCCATGCCGTTGTCGTCTTCCAGCGAGCGGATGCCGTGAACGGTCAACTCGCTGCCAGCGGCGAACGCGGCGACGTTGCACTCGAACTTGCGCGTGCCGAGCAGGAAGCCCAGTTCCACCGGATTGCCTTTCAATCGTGCATGGCAACCGGCGAAGGCAGCGACGCTTTGCGCCATCAGTTCGATGCCCACCCACGCGGGCAGGCTACCGTCGGGCAGGCTGAACAGGCTGTCAGGTTTGACCGTGAGCCGGGTGTAAATCTGCTCTTCATCGAAGCTGATGATTTGGTCGATCAGGATCATGTCGCCGGCGTGCGGCAGTAATTCGGCGAGCGGCCAGTCGGTCATGGGGCGTCTCCGATAATCAGGCTGACGTTGTTGCCCCCGAAGGCAAACGAGTTGCTCATCAGGTAGCGCGGTGCAATGGACGTCAGGCGTGCGTTCGCAGTCACCCATTTGAGCGGCGGCAGCGCGGGATCGGCCTGGCCATCCCAGACGTGCGGTGGTAGTGCGTGTTCGTGATTGTCGGCACTCAGGCTCAGCCAGCAGAAAGCGGCTTCCAGCGCACCGGCCGCACCAAGGGTGTGACCGGTCATCGGTTTGGTCGATGAGCAGGCCACGCCGTCGGGAAACAGCGTGGCGACGGCCAGGCTTTCCATGGCGTCGTTGTGTTGGGTCGCGGTGCCGTGCAGGTTCAGATAGTTGATCTGCGCGGCTTGCAGGTGGGCGCGACTCAAGGCTTTGTGCATCGCTTGCAGTGCACCGCGGCCGCTCGGTTCCGGGGCGGAAATGTGATGCGCGTCAGAGCTGGCACCCGCCCCGAGCAAGGCGATGGCCGGGCCGTCGCCCCGTTGCTTGCTCATGACGAACAGCACCGCTGCTTCACCGATGTTGATGCCGTTGCGGTTGGCCGAGAACGGATTGCAGCGCTCGTCGGACATGGCTTCCAGCGACGAGAAACCGTTGAGGGTCAGTTTGCACAGGCTGTCGACACCGCCGCACAGCACCGCGTCGCACAGGCCCAGATCAAGCAGGCGCTGTGCGCTCATCAAGGCGCGGGCGCTGGAGGTGCAGGCGGTCGAAATCACATAAGCCGGGCCGCTCAATTGCAGCCAGTCGGCGAGGAAGTTGGCCGGGGCGCCGAGTTCCTGTTGCCGATAGTCATACTCGACCGGGAACTGCTGCTCGCGAATGAAGTGCGCCAGGCCACGACTGGCCTCGTCGATGCCCGAGGTGCTGGTGCCGAGCACCACGCCGATGCGCTCGCGGCCAAAGGTCTGGATCGCCTGATCGATGTCTTCGCGGATCTGCAGCGCGGCTTCCAGCAACAGTTGATTGTTGCGGCTGCTCTGGTCATGAAGCGCTGCGGGAATCGGCGCCAGTTCACCGTGTACCGCCGCTACCGGCAACACACGCTCGGGCACCCAGCCGGATTCACTGCACATGCCCGAGCAATCGCCGGCAAACAGCTTGCGGGCCACTTCTTGCTTGTCGCGACCCAGGGCGCAGATCACGCCGAGGGCATTCAGGTAGGCAGTCATGGCGTCGGTTCACCGAGTGGGGACACGCGATAGTGCGGGCCTTGAGGCAGGTTCACATCGAAGCTCAACGGTTGTGAATAACGAATGTTCCAGCGCGGCGCCAGGGAACGTTGCCCGTCGTGCTGCAGCGCGGCGGGGTAATTGCGTAGCAGTTCGCCGGACGGGGTCAGGGCAAACAACAGCGCGGCGAACAGCTCCCGGGCCTGCGGGTTGGGCGGCAGCAGACCATCGGGCTGCCAATGACCGTCGATCAATTGCTGGCGCGCCTGAGGAATGCCCAGCGGGTCCATCATCGACCAGCGAATGCCGGGGCCCTCGCGCTGGATCACCAAGAGCCAGTCTTGACGCTGATCGCCCTGGAGTTGCTCGATGTGCAATTGCAGCGGCAGTGGCAAAGCAGGGTTGCCCGCCGGCAGTGGCGCCTGGCTGGCGCAACCACTCAACAGGGCCGATACCAACAATACCAGCCACACCACAACCCCTGTGGGAGCGGGCTTGCTCGCGAAGGCGTCGGCACATCCGGCATCAATGCAAGCTGATCCACCGCTTTCGCGAGCAAGCCCGCTCCCACAGGTCAGGTGTTGCATCAGCACGCCCCTGCTAATGGTTTTCGGGCGACAACGTTCACCAACGTTTCCTCCCGCTGGCCAAACGGCTTGGGCTTGCGCAATCCAAACCGTTCCAGCAAGCCAAAATCTTTCGAGCGGCTCCACCACAAATACGGGTACGAAACATTGCGCTCGCCAAACTCGAAACCTTGTTCACGAATCATCTGCAGATACTGCGCTGCACTCTTCTGCACATGCATCGGATGGCGGAACAGCCAACGAATCACCCACGTATCAATGTAGGCCTCGGTTGACTCGGCGAACAGCAGATAGCCACCCGGTTTGAGCACGCGATAGAACTCGGCCAGGGCTTTTTCCTGTTCGACCAGGTGATGGAACGTCTGGTGACAGAACAGCAGATCAACGCTGGCATCCGGCACGTTGAGGGTTGCGCAATCACTGCCGATCAACTCGACGTCCAAACCCTGCCGCGCCGCTTCTTCACCGCTCAATTGAAGGCTGTGCGGATCGGCGTCGATACCGATCAAACGTTGCGGGGCGAAGGTCTGGCTCAGGTGGCGGAACGACTTGCCCTGGCCGCAGCCGGCGTCCAGCAGCACCGGGTTCGCGGGCAGCGTTTCGCTGAACAGGCTGCGTAGATCGTTGATCGCTACACGTAACACATGGTGCTGCCAGGTGTGGCTGCGCAGGAACCAGAAACCGAAGCGGGTTTCTTCGACATAGTTGTCGCTCAGGTAACTCATGGGGCGTCCTTTGCACAAAGTTCGGAAATCATCTTCAACCGGCGGCGCGCTTCGCTGACGAACGGGTTGCGCTCATCCCAGGCGTAGCCGGCGAGGATCGAGCAGATCATCCGGCGAATCTCCGCCTGACTGTCTTCATAGAAAATCACGTCCTGAAAGGTGCCGGCGTACCAGCCCTCGACGTAGCAGCGGAAGGTGTCGACGCCGCGTTTGAGCGGCTCGGCGAATTCGCGCTGCCAATCGACGGTTTCGCCTTGCAACTGACGGTGCAGCACGGCGGCGGCCATGCTCGCCGAACGCATGGCGATGGTCACGCCGGAAGAGAACACCGGGTCGAGAAACTCAGCGGCATTACCGAGCAACGCGAAGCCCGGCCCGTGCAGGGTTTTGACGTTGGCCGCATAACCACCGAGGGTTCGCGCCGGGGTGTCCCACACCGCGTTGTTCAGCACACGGGCGAGGCTGGGCGTTTCGGCGATGAAACCGCGCAGGCAGGCATCGAGATCTGCATCGCGACCCGCGAAATGTTCTGCGGCGGCGACCACGCCCACCGAGCAACGGCCGTGGCTGAACGGGATCGTCCAGAACCAGATATCGCGATGTTGCGGGTGGGTGGTGACGAGAATTTTTTCGCGGTCGAAGGCCGGGTGGTCGATGTGGTCTTCGACGTGGGTGAACACCGCTTGGCGCACCGGGAAATTCGACGGCGCTTCGAGATCGAGCAAACGTGACAGCACGCGCCCGTAACCACTGGCATCGAGCACGAAATCCGCCTCGAGGCGGTACTCACTGCCGTCTTCGCGGCGCACATCGAGCTGCGGTTTCGCCCGGTCGAAATCGACGCCGACGATGGCATCGCCATAGCGGATTTCAGCACCTTGCAGCGCCGCTTGGTCGGCCAGCAGTTTGTCGAAATCGGCGCGTTGCACCTGGAATGTCGTCGGTTTTCCGTCGGTGAAGGTGTCGCTGAAATCGAACGCGCTGTAGCGCTCGCCCCAGGCAAACGCCGCGCCGGTCTTGCGCTGGAAGCCAGCGGCGTTGACGGCGTCGAGCATGCCAGCCTCTTCGACGAAATCCAGGCAATGACTGAGCAGGCTTTCACCGATGGAAAAGCGTGGGAAGTGCTGGCGCTCGATCACCAGCACATCGTGGCCCTTGCGCTTGAGCAGCGCGGCGGCGATGGCGCCGGAGGGGCCAGCGCCGATAATGACGACCTGGCGACGCTGCGTTTCAATGATGGGCATGTGAACTCTCGGGCGCGATGGCGGTGGTATTCAGGGGCGTGTGGACATGACGCCCGGCCCAAGGGGCAAGAATGAAGCTGAAGGCCAGTCCGAGGCTCACTGACAGACCGAAGTTGCTCACCGCCGGTGTACTCGACACCGCCAGCAGACCGAACGACAGCCACGTCGTCACGGCGGCCAGCAACGTGCCGAGCAGGCTGACCGCCGCGCCGCCAACCTGCTCACGCATGAGGATCGCGTAATCGACGCTGATGGCCGTGACCAGCAACAAGCCGAACAGACTGAACAGGGTCAGCGGCTGGCCGAGCCAGCCAAGGCTGGCCAGGCTGCACAGCGCCGCGAGCAATGGCAGGGCCACGATGCGCAATGCGCCGCCTAAACCGAACGGCACGATCAGCACCAGTACGATCAACACGCAGGAGGCGAGTTTCAGTTCGGCGGCGCTGATCTGGGTCGCGGCGAAAACATCATTGAGCTTGCCGAGACGATCCACCAGGACAACGCCCGGCAGGTCTTGCGTCTGCACCCGCAACAGCGCCGGGTTGTTCAGGCCTTGCAGGCTGGTCATTGCCGCAACGCCGTGCTCGGTCGGACCGAGCCACAGCGTGCGATAGGGTTCGCCAAGCGGGCCGGCCAGCGCGGCGTCGATGTCCTTGGCGGGTAGATTTTTTAGCTGTTGCAGCTCGTTTTGCAGCGCGGCGAGGGGCACGCCGAGGTCGAGCAGTGGTTGCCAGTGCTGCGACAGTTTGCTCAACGCATCACGCACTGTCTGCTGCTGACCTGGCGGGCTGACCAGTTGATCGAGCGCCAGATACCCTTGCAGCTTGTCGAGGTTGACCAGTTGTTGCAGGCGCCCGCTCAGTGCGGCCTGACGTTCGAGCAATTGCTGCTGATTGGCGGCGCGAATCAGGAAGAACTGGCTGGTCGGTTGATAGCCGGTGATGCGTGCAATGGTCTGCGCTTCATCGGTCAGGCGTTGTGGCGTGCCGACCCATTGGCGGATGTCGTTTTTGCTTTGCAGTTGCACCAGGCCGCCGATGCAGAAGGCGATCAGCAGTGCCAACAGTACCGGTGTGCAGATGTGTTCAAGCAGTCGTTCTCGCAGATTCACCAGACGCTCGGCCAGATGCAGTGGCCATTGTGCCGGGCGCAGTTCGACATTGCGCAACAGCGCCGGCAGCAGGCACACCGCCGAGAGGTAGGCACCGAGCAACCCGGCGGCGGAGAACACGGCAATTTGCGTCAGCGCCGGGAAGGGCGTCCACGCCAGTGCCAGATAACCGATGACGCTGGTGATCAGGCTCAATGTCAGCCCAGGCAGGGTCAGACGCAAGGCCGGCCAACTGCGCCAGGGCTTGAAACTCCAGCTCTTGGACAGGTAGTGCAGCGGGTAATCCACCGCCACGCCAATCAGGCTGGAGCCCAATACCAGGGTCATCACATGCATATGGCCGAACAGCGCCACACACGTCACCGCACCAAACAACATGCCGACCAGCACCGGCATAAATGCCAGCAACACCTGCCATCGGCGGAAGGCGAGCAATAGCAGCAACAGAATACCGAGGGTGGCACCGCCGCCGACCCAGGTCATCTCGCGAGTGGCTTGCTGTTGACCATTGGCCGCGTACAGCAGACCGCTGGCGGCCAGCAGTTGCACACCTGATTCAGCCGCTTGCTCGCGGCTGTTTTGCAGCAGGGCGGCGACTTGCAGCGGCAGGTTCATGTCGAAGGCGTTGCCGGTGGTGCGCGCGCGCAGCATGACCCAGTTCTTGCCGTCGGCATCAGCGACCAATGCACCGCTGCCGATGTCCAGTTGCACTGCGCCGTGCTTGGGCTGGCTGTTCTGGATGCGCCCGGTCAGGCCCAGCCAGTCATCCTGACTGGGGACCAGACTGAAGCCGGTAAAGGGGTCGTACAGCGCCTGCACCCGTTGCTGGATGAAGGCGTCGGGATGTTCACTCAGCAATTGCCGATCATCCGCCGAGAGCATCGCCAGCCGACCGTCCAGCAGTTGTTTGCGCAGGGCCGGCAGGTCTGCTTGCAGGTTCCACTGCACGGTTTCAAACAGTCCGCTGGCTTGCCACTGCTCGCCCAGGGTCTGGGCCATGGCCAACGCCTTCTGACGATCAGTGTGGCCGACCAGCACCAGCATTTCGCGGTTGAGCGGTTCCTGCATGCGTTGTTCGGCGCGCAATTGGAGGGCGTCCGGGTTTGTGCCCGGCACCAGTTCCATCAGGTTGGCCGACAACGGCGCACCGTCGCGCCACTGCCAACCGGCCAGTGCGATCACCGCCAGCAGCAGGATCAGAAACAGCCACGGCAGCTTGCGTTCACTCGGCAAAGTCATGTTGCTCCGCGTCGCTCAGCGGTTGGTCGGCGGTGCTGTCCTGCATGCGCAGTACAGTGCTGTCGCCCTGGGTTTCCAGCAGTTCGATGGTTTGCACCAGTGCGCCGCCGTTGATGTTGATCTGGTTGAACACTTGCTTGAGCAATAACGAGCGCGGGGTCAGGGTCAGTGTCCACTTCTGCGCATCGCCGCTCAGGGCCAGTTCGAAATCCCGTTGCAGACCACTGCTATCACCTTGCAATACAGCGAGGAACAAACGGTTCTGTTCGGCCCCGGCGCTTTTGTTCGGCAGCCATTGCCAGCCACTGGCGTCACGCCGGGCAATGCCTTTGGCGCTGATGCGGTAGTCCTGCTGCAGCGGGGTTTTCAGTCGCCAGAGCAGGCCAAGGTTTTTGGCGAGGACGAAACGGCCCTTGCTGACCAGCGGCTGAGGCAGGGCGCGCAGGTGTTTTTCCTGAATGAACTGGCCGTGGATTACGTCCGGTTTGGCCAGTTGCTCGCTGAGCTGTTGCAGGTCGAAGGCGTTGGCCAACGTCGACACGGCCAGCAGCGCCAGCGCGCCGAGACTTCCAAGAAGCAGGTTCATCGCAGCATCCTTTCCACGGCATCGGTGAAGACTTTCGGCGAGGCCAGTTGCATCTCGCGACTGCAGACCTCGACCGCGACCTGCACCGAGCTGGCGCGGGTCAGGCGTTCGCCGGTTTGCAGATCGGTGATCAGGTAGTTGATCTTCAGACGGTTTTCCCACTCGACCAGGCTGGCGCGCACGTTCAGCTTCTGGCCGAACACCGCGCCACGCACATAGCGCAGTTGCAGGTCGATGATCGGCCAGGCGTAACCGGACTCGACCATGTGTGTGTAGTTGTGGCCGATCTTGTCCAGCAGCGCGCAACGCGCCACTTCGAGGTATTTGACGTAATGGCCGTGCCAGACCACGTGCAGGGTATCGACGTCAAAGAACGGTACGAGGATTTCCGTATCGGCGTGAAGCACTCCGGCACTACGCATGCAACCTCCAGTGTTGCGCGGCGATGCGTTGCAGGCACAGGCGCAGTTCGCCTTCCAGTGCACGGTCTTCGATGACCGGCGGGAAGTCATGGGCAAGTTCCTCGTGCATCGCGGCCAGTGCGGGTGGCAGTGGCCGAGCGTCTGCGGCCTGACCTCGCAGCCACACGCCTTGGTTCGCGGCCAGCAGCGTGGCGGCGGCAACCTGTTCGGTCAGTTCCAGCACGCGGATCGCGTCGCGGGCAGCGATGGTGCCCATGCTCACCTTGTCCTGGTTGTGGCACTCGGTGGAGCGCGAGAAGACGCTGGCCGGCATGGTGTTTTTCAACGCTTCGGCGGTCCAGGCGCTGGTGCCGATCTGCACAGCCTTGAAGCCATGGTTGAGCATCGCCCGATCAGCCGTAGCGCCGGACAGGTTGCTCGGCAAACCGTGGTTGTAACGCTCGTCCACCAGCAACGCCAGTTGACGGTCGAGCAGGTCGGCCACGTTGGCCACGAGGTTTTTCAGGCTGTCCATGGCGAACGCAATGTGCCCGCCGTAGAAGTGCCCACCGTGCAAGACACGTTCGGCTTCGGCGTCGATGATCGGGTTGTCGTTGGCGCTGTTGAGTTCGGTCTCGATGAACGAACGCAGCCAGTTCAGGCTGTCGGCCAGTACGCCGAGCACGTGCGGGGCGCAGCGCAGCGAATAGCGATCCTGCAAGCGATGCAGCGGCGCAGTCGGCGCGTCGATGGCCAGATCCTTGCGCAGCCACGCGGCGACCTGCATTTGCCCCGGATGCGGCTTGGCGGCGAACAGACGCTCGTCGAAGTGTTCCGGATTGCCTTGCAGCGCCACCACGTTGAGCGCGGTGATGCGCGTGGCCAGTTGCAGCAGGTAATTGGCGCGGGCGTAGGCCAGGCAGGCGAGGCCTGTCATCACAGCGGTGCCGTTCATCAATGCCAGCGCTTCTTTGGGGCGCAACACCAGCGGCGTCCAGCCGAGTTCGCGATGCACATCGGCAGCCTGACGGCGCTCGCCACGAAACATCACTTCGCGCTCGCCGGACAGCGTTGCCGCGACGTAGGACAGCGGCGTCAGGTCGCCGCTGGCGCCGACGGAACCCTCTTCGGGGATCAGCGGCAGGATGTCGTATTCGAGGAAGGCGTGCAGACGCTCCAGCAGTTCAATCCGCACCCCGGAAACACCGTGGCACAGCGACTGCAAACGCGCCGCCAGCACGGCGCGGGTGGCCTGGGCGTCGAGCAGTTTGCCGAGGCCGCAACCGTGGAAGGTGTAGAGATGACGCGGCAACGCTTCGACGTGATGCAGCGGCACCGCGACCACGCAGGAATCGCCGTAACCGGTGGTTACGCCGTAGATCACGCCTTCCTTGTCCAGCAGCGAATCGAGGAACCGTGCGCCTTTGGCGATGCGTTCACGGTAAACCGCGTCGCTCTGCAACTGCACGGGCGCCTGACGGTTGGCCAGGGCCAGCACGTCTTCGATGCGCAAAGGGCGTTCGCCGAAGGTTACCGGCTCATGGGTTGGCGTCGTCATCGGTCTTCCAGAAAGGGTAAAAGTTGAACCATTGTTGCGGCGCTTCGAGGCAATAGTGACTCAGGCGCTGCGCATAGCGGGTCGCCCACTGATGAATGACCTGCTCGCGCTCGCTGCGCTTCCACACTACGGCGTCGGCGAACGGTTCGAGGGTCAGGCGGTAGTGGCCGTCGGGTTGTTTGAGGCACATCAGCAGGTTGACCGGGCATTTGAGCAGACCGGCCAGCAGCCATGGCCCTTGCGGGAACGGCGCCGGGTGGCCAAGGAAATCGACGGTCACGCTGCGCCCGCCATGCAGCGGCACGCGGTCGCCGGCAATCGCCAGCCACTCACCGCGCTCCAGGCGTTCGTGCAGTTGCAGCATGATCACCGGGTCGAGTTCGCTGACCTGAATCAGG
Organism: Pseudomonas sp. RA_105y_Pfl2_P56; assembly: GCF_963970845.1. Lineage (NCBI taxonomy): Bacteria > Pseudomonadati > Pseudomonadota > Gammaproteobacteria > Pseudomonadales > Pseudomonadaceae > Pseudomonas > Pseudomonas sp. RA_105y_Pfl2_P56. The sequence goes on along the minus strand of NZ_CAXAPL010000018.1, from coordinate 105,729 downwards.
CGCAGATTGGTCGCCCCGGCCTCGCCGAGCAAACGGTTGAACTGCTCGGCGTGCTTGGTGTGTACCAGCACATTCATGGTGACTTTTTCGCCGATCTCCGCCAGTGCGCGGCACACTTCGAGATTGCCCAGGTGCGCGCCGACCAGCAGTTGCCCGCGACTGCCGCGCAACTGATTGCGCAGCAGCGCCGGGTCGATGATTTCGATCTGCTCGATTTTGAGTTTGCCGTTCCACACGTCGAGCTTGTCGAGCATCGAATCGGCGAAGGCCATGAACTGGCCGAACACCTGCCAATGGTTCGGCTGCAAGTCTTCGCGCTGGCTCCAGTCGGCCAGGCGTTGCTGGTATTGCCAGGCACTGCGCCGCGCGACTCGCCCAAACAGGAAAAAGTACAGGACGATGCCGTACAGCAATGGGCTCAGCAGCCGACGTCCAAGGACTTTGGCGGCGAGCGCGGTGAATTTCATCAACAGGAAACTGCCGCGTTCCTCGCGGTCGGCCCAGTGTTTTTTGTCGGTCTCGGTATTCATGCGCGCCACCGCCGCCAGAGGATCAGCGGAAAGCGCAGCAACATGCCGAAGAACAACCGGGTGTGCATGCTGGAAATCAGTGCGTTGTCGTGGAACAGACGGAAGTGCGAGACTCCATCCAACGGGTAATGCACGCTGGTTTGCAGCCAGCGCATCGGCTGATTGCGCCACGACAGGCGTACCAGAATGTCCGAGTCGAAATCCATGCGTTTGCCGACTTTCGCCGAGTTGATCAACGCCAGCGTCGAGGCCAGCGGGTACACCCGAAAACCGCACATCGAATCGCGGATCTGCAGCGACAGCGTGTTGATCCACACCATCACGTGGGTCAGGTAGCGGGCATACAAACGGCCCTTGGGCACGCTTTCATCGAACAGCGGATAACCGCAGATCATCGCGTGTGGATGCGCTCGGGATTCTTCGACGAAACGAGCGACGTCGTGCAAGTCATGCTGGCCGTCGGCATCGACCTGCAGTGCATGGCTGAAACCCAGTCTTGCGGCTTCGCGCAGGCCGGTCATCACCGCGCCGCCCTTGCCCTGATTGGCGGTCAGGCGCACCAGAAAAACGTTGTCGCGTTCGGCCAGCCCCTCAAGTACGCGCGCGCAGGATTGCGTGCTGGCGTCGTCCACCAGAATGCACGGCAGGCCTTGGGCGAGCAGGGCGTCGACCACGGTGGTGATCGCGGTTTCGTGGTTGTAGACCGGGATCACAGCGCAAGGGTTATGCATGAGCGGTCTCCAGCAAGATCCGGCCGCTGGAGCAGGTGGCGGTGTCGTTGCGATAGGCGAAATACAGCTTGTTGCGTTCGGGATCGAAGCGCAGGTGCAGTTGAATTTCATCGCCAGGGCGCACCAGTTGCTGAAACTTCAACACTTCCATGCCGGCAAACGTACCGCGCAGGTTCAGCCGTTGGCGGCCGAGGTTCAGCGCCCATTCCACTTGCACCACGCCCGGCAACACCGGGGCTTTGGGGAAGTGGCCGCTGAAATAGGCCAGGTCCGGTGGAACACTGAGTTGCAGGCTCCATTCACCGTCGGTTTCAAGCTGATCCAGCACATCGGGGGCTTTCGGCCGGGGCGCCAGCAGTAGCGCTTCGACATCGGCCTGCGGCAGCTTGCCTTGGCTGTTCAGCGGTAATTGACGCAGCAGACGCCAGCGACGCGGCAGCGCGAGGGCTTCGCAATGCTCGCTGAGGTGCTTGCGCAGGGCTTCGGTGAGGCTGCGGCGGCCATGTTCACGCAGGGCAAACAGGCCCGACTCGCTGAGCACCAGCAAGGCGCCCAACGACGCACGGTTTTCCTGCACCACACCCAGACGCGCTTCCGCGACCCAATCATGGGCGATCAGGGCGTGCTCGAGCATTGGCAGCGAGATGCGTTTTTCTTCCAGTTTGACGATCCGGTCCAGTCGCCCGAGCAGTTCGAAACGACCATCGGCGCCGATGCGCGCAGCGTCGGCGGTGTGTTCGACATGCCCGGCGGGCAGATAGGGTGAGGCAATCAGCAGTGCGCCGTCGTTGTCCTGAGTCAGTTCGACGTCGGCGAAGGGTTGCCACAGCGTTGCGCCCTGACGCCAGGCGATGCCACCGGTTTCGGAGCTGCCGAGGATTTCCGTCGGCCACTGTTGCAGGCGTTGATGCAGGCTCTGTGCGGCTTCTGCCGGCAGCGCGCCACCGGAGGAAAATACCCGGCGCACTGCGCTCAGGGCCGGCCAGTCGAGGTTGTCACCCATGCGCTTGAGCAGCGCCGGGCTGGCGACCCAGGCAAAGGTCGAGTGCTCGCGGCTGGCGCGTTGCAAATCTTCGGAGAAGGCCAGTTGCTTGCGCACGAACGTTCGACCGGCGCACAGCGGCCAGAGCACACGGAACAGCAAACCGTAGATGTGCTGAGTCGCGACACTGCCGATGATGCAGGCTTCACCGAGATCCGCCCCCCAGAGCTGCTCCAGCGCGTGGACTTCATTGGCCAGTTGGCGCAGGGATTTGTCGATGCGCTTGGGCTCGCCGCTGGAACCGGAAGTACACAGGCTCAAGCGGCACTCATCCAGATCCAGTTCCGCGCCGGGCAATGGCGGCTGATCGAAGTCCCCTAAATGGCTGTCACCGCTTTGATCGGTCAGCCACAGGTCGACTTCATCTGACCAGCGCTGACGGGTCTGCGCTTGCAGATCCGAGGGCAGCAACACTTGGACACCTGCGCGCCAGGCGCCTAACAGGGCGATGGCCAGATCGGCGGCGTCTTCCAGATGCACGGCCAAGCGCCGTACACCCTGAGCTTGCAGGCCGGCGGCAACGCGTAGCGCTTGCTCGCGCAGTTGCGCGTGATCGAGTGCAGGTGCGTGGCTGATCGCCCGCGTCGGCAGCGCCTTGAGCAATAACTGCTCAAGTTTTATCCAGTTCATGTACGGCCTCTTACCCGTTGTCGTATCAGCCATTCAATGGCAAACATCAGGCCGATCAATCCGTAGGAAATCAGGCCGGTGTACAACATCCACCAATTCAGCGGCGCCCACAGGGTGAGGAGGGCGGCGCACAAACCGTTGCAGAAGAAAAAGATGCTCCACGCTACGGTGACCTTGCGGGTGTAGCGAATCGCGTTGGCGGGCAACTGCGGCTCACGCAGCCGCGCCAGCCGTTCGACCATCGGTGGGCCGAATTTCAGGCTCAGGCTGAACAGCGCCAGCATGAAACCGCTGATCAGCACGGGGTACCAGCGCAGCAGCATTGGGCTATCGAACACCGCCAGCAGCAGGCAGAACACGATGGCCACGCTGGCCATCCACAGGCTGCCTGGCTTGCGCTCGCCGGTCAGTGCCCGCGCCAGCCACAGGCTGCCCAGCAGCAGTCCGAACTGCCACGGGGCGAAGTGCTCCATGCCGAAATACACCGCAAAGGGGTACAGCAGGCCGGCCAGTAACAGGCCGAGGCCGATCAATCGGCTCATGCGGCCGGTTGAACCAGACGGTAGACCGCCTCGACCACGTCACCCACGGTACGCACCGATTTGAACTCTTCAGCGGCGATTTTCTTGCCGGTCTGGCGTTTGATGTGATCGATCAGATCGACCGCATCGATGCTGTCGATTTCCAGATCCTGATACAGGTTGGAGTCCAGGCTCACACGGGCCGGGTCCAGTTCGAACAGCTCGACCAGGGCATCGCGCAGGGTGTTGAAAATGTCATCACGAGTTTGCATGGTCCGGTCTCAAGCTGCCTGTTTTGCCGTGACGAATGCCGCAAGGCTCGCCACGTTGGAGAAATGGTTACGGGTGTCTTTGGCATCAGCATCGATCTTGATGCCGTATTTTTTCTGGATCGCCAGGCCCAGTTCCAGTGCGTCGACGGAGTCCAGGCCCAGGCCTTCGCCGAACAGTGTCTGATCGTCGTCAATGTCTTCAACGCTGATGTCTTCGAGGCCGAGGGCGTCGATGATCAGCTCTTTAATGTCCCGATGCAGATCGCTCATCTTGGGCGAGCTCCTTAATAAAGTAAGAGTGCAAATAATCGTTGAGCTTGCGTGAGGCCTGCGGTGCAGGCCCTTGCGCTGCGAATGTCTGTGGGTCTATATCGGCGCCGACACGAAAACTGAAGTGCACACGGCGACTGGGGATCCGATACCAGGGTTCGGCTTTGGTCAAAGTGGTCGGGCTGACGGTGATGATCACCGGCGTTAGGATCTTCGCACCCCGCAGGGCAATGGCTGCGGCGCCCCGATGAAAGGCGGGTGCCTGTCCCGGTTGAGTGCGCGTGCCTTCGGGGAAAATGATCAGGGTCTGGCCGTTTTGCAGAGACTCGGCGGCGGCATCGAGCATGTCCATGCTGCCGTCGTTGCTGATGTATTCGGTGCTGCGCAGCGGACCCCGGGTGAAGGGGTTTTCCCACAGGCTTTTCTTCACCACGCAATTGGCTTGACGCACGAGGCCGATGAGAAACACCACATCGATCAGCGACGGGTGGTTGGCGATGATCATTTGCCCCGGTCGGCCCAAACGTTCGGCACCTTGAATGTCGTAGGTCAGCACGCCGGAGCGGGCCATGAACCGTACGAAAAACCAGAACAGCCGACTGACGGTCTGCCTCGCACGCTGGCGGTGGGCCAAGGCATCGCCGGGCAGGCAGGCGAGCAGCGGAAACACCAGTACGCGCAGGCACAGTCCACCGAGACCGAACAGCGCGAAACTGGCGGCGGTGGCGAGCAGGCGCCAGTAATAGGCGTCACGTTTTTTCTCGGTCATGGGTTGCGTTGCCAGGTCCATAGACGATTTTTCCAGGCATGCTGGCAAAGGGGTTGCTGGCCGAGCAGGGTGCGCAACAGACTCAGTGCGTGGGGCCATTGTGCTTTGGACAGTGCTTGCGAGGTGCTGTTCAGGCTCAGCCGCCAGTCGGTACCGGGGGTCAGCAACAGACCGAGTGCGTACGGAAACGGCACATCGTCGATCCACTGCCAATAGGCTTCGGGCGGCTGTTCTTCGGTGATCACCAGCAACACCGCCGGGGCGCCTTCGTTCAGCAGAGCGGCGGCTTCAAGCATGCCGTGTTCGAGGCCGTCGCCCGCAGCGGCGAGGGCCGTCATTTCGCTGGTTTCGCCACGCATGATCGACCACAGGCCGATGATCGCGTTGTGCACCGACAGGCTGAACTGGGTCGGTGACAGCGGTTCGTCTTTGGCAAGATCACTGAGAATTTCGTAGGTGCGCGGGGTTTCGCCGTGGCGGGAGACGAACACCAGTGGCAGGTGTTCCCGTCCGTCGGCCAGCGGCCAGCCAACACTGAAGGCCATTCGGGCGAGGCGACTGAGTCGGCGCCGCTGCATGGCCGGCAAGAACGATACATCGGGCGCGGCATCACTGCTCTGGAGCTCGACCGGTTGTCGGCTCCAGGCCTGCCAGGCGTCCACGCTGTCGAGCCCCGGGGCCCACGCGCGCCATTGGGCGATGTTGAAGTTGATCACGGACGCTCATCCCGCCCCTGCGGGCTTCTGTTGACGCATTTTGAGTCGCCAAAGCCGCGGCGCAGATGAACCGACTGCGCTGGAGGTGGCGTGGCGCTTGGCGCCGGGTGGCGCGCATTATCCCGGTGCAAGGAGTGTGTAGCAAATGTTGGTTACATTTTGTGCAATGAAATGTACCGAGTGGTTCGCGACAAAACTGTCACTTGGCCATTATTCACATTGAATGCAGTCTGTCTGTCGGACATGTTGGTGTTTGATGGCGGTTTTTACTCTGCCTGTCGCCGGATATTGATGTATGACCTTGTAGTCCGTGTCGGTGAAGGTAGCGAAGCACGGTCGCCCGCATCTACACTCGGTCATTCTTTGATACACGGAGGTTTTGTCATGCGGCGCGTGGTGTTCAATCAGAAAGGTGGTGTAGGCAAATCCAGCATTGCCTGCAATCTGGCGGCGGTCAGCGCCAGCGAGGGTTATCGCACGCTGTTGGTGGATCTCGATGCCCAGGCCAACTCCACTCAGTATCTGACGGGGCTCACTGGCAACGACATCCCGATGGGTATTGCCGATTTCTTCAAGCAGACCCTGTCCTCGGGGCCCTTCTCGAAAAAGAATCAGGCGGATATCTACGAAACGCCGTTCGACAACCTGCACATCATCACCGCGACCGCCGAACTCGCGGACTTGCAGCCCAAGCTCGAAGCCAAACACAAGATCAACAAACTGCGTAAGTTGCTCGATGAGCTGTCGGAAGATTACGACCGGATCTACCTCGATACGCCGCCGGCGCTGAATTTTTATGCGGTATCGGCGCTGATTGCCGCAGATCGCGTACTGATTCCCTTCGATTGCGACAGCTTCTCGCGTCAGGCCCTGTACGGCTTGCTCGCGGAAATCCAGGAGTTGAAGGAAGACCACAACGAAGGGCTGGAAGTCGAGGGCATCGTGGTCAATCAGTTCCAGGCCCGGGCGAGTCTGCCGCAGCAGATGCTTGATGAACTGATCGCAGAAGGATTGCCGGTGCTGCCGGTGTATCTGAGCAGTTCGGTGCGCATGCGCGAGTCGCATCAGGCCAGCACACCGCTGATCCACCTCGATCCGCGACACAAGCTGACCCAGCAATTTGTTGAACTGCACAACCTGCTCGAAGACGCCTGAGGTTCTGAGACACACTTAGTCCCTGGTGCGGGCGAGCTTGCTCGCGAAAGGGCCGTCACATTCAATACTTTAGTTGACGGATCCGACGCCTTCGCGAGCAAACCCGCTCCCACATGGGGTGTTGGGGTGTGTCAGATCCCTTGGCTGCGCAGCCAGCTCATCAACTGCGGCAGCGCAAACGCGCCACTCTGACGCGCCACTTCCCGGCCGTTCCTGAACAGAATCAGACTCGGAATCGAGCGAATCCCCAACTGCGCCGACAACTGCTGATTCGCCTCGCTATCAAGCTTGGCCAGCCGGCACTTGCCCGCCAACTGCGCCGCCGCCTGCTCGAACACCGGCGCAAACGACTTGCACGGCCCGCACCAGTCGGCCCATACGTCAACCAATAGCGGCAGATCGCCCTTGATCTGGCTGGCGTAGTCGCCTTGCTTGAGTTCGAACGGTTTGCTCAACAGCACCGCGGATTTGCAGCGGCCGCACTTCGGCTGGTCGGCGAGGCGCTCGGCGGGGATGCGGTTAAGGCCGTTGCAGGAGGGGCAGGGGATCAGGAGTGGGTTGGTCATGTTCGGCTCGGAGAAGGTTTACGATGCGTACGCCTTATCTGGAGACGCACGAATCGCTTATCAAGATGGAGTCCAGCCCTTTAAGAAGAACAACTGATCTCCAAATGCTTGCCCCACTCCGGCGGCCGCTCTGCATAACTCTCCATCCCCGGCTGCTCCTCGAACGGCTTGCTCAGCACCGCATGCAAACGGCGCACCTCTGAGTAATCCCCTTGCTCAGCCGCATCGATGGCTTTCTGCGCCAGATAATTGCGCAGGATGTACAGCGGATTCACCGCGTGCATCCGCGCCCGGCGCTGTTCCTGATCACGCGTGCCTTCGCGGGCAACCCGCGCCACGTAACGCTCGCCCCAGGCATCGAAACCCTTGATATCGACGAAGTCGTCACGCAAGCGGGCGAGGGCCTGTTCCGGTGAGGTTTCACCCAAATGGCGGAAGAACAGCGTGTAATCGACGCCGCTGTTCTGCATCAGTTGCAGCAGGTTTTCCAGCAGCAATTGATCGTCATCTTCAGCGGTGGTGAAACCGAGTCGACGGCGCATCAGGTCCAGGTAATGCGCTTGAAACAGCGGCAGGTACAGGCCCAGGGTTTCGCGCAGGGCTTCGACGCTGATGAACGGCGTCAGCGCCTGAGCCAGTGCGCTGAGGTTCCACTGGCCGACGGGCACTTGATTGCTGAACGAGTAGCGGCCCTGATCGTCGGAGTGGTTGCAGATGAAGTTGGCGTCGAAATCATCAAGGAAGGCGAACGGGCCGAAGTCGAAGGTGATGCCAAGGATCGACATGTTGTCGGTGTTCATCACGCCGTGGCAGAAGCCGTAGGCCTGCCATTGGGCGATCAGTTCGGCGTTGCGCTCGACGATTTCGCGGAACATCGCCAGATACGGTTCCGGTTGTTCCAGGCATTCGGGGAAATGCATCGCCAGTACGTGCTCGCCGAGTTGCTTCTGCTGCTCGGGGCGCTTGGTGTAGTAGAAATATTCGAAGTGGCCAAAGCGGATGTGGCTCGGCGCCAGACGCAGCACCATCGCCGCGCGCTCCTGCTTTTCGCGCCAGACCGGTGTGTCGGAACCGATCACGCAGGCTGCCCGCGACGAAGGAATGTTCAATGCGTACAGCGCTTCGGAAGCGAGGAACTCACGGATCGACGAACGCAGTACCGCACGGCCATCGCCCATGCGCGAAAACGGCGTCTGCCCGGCGCCCTTGAGGTGCAGGTCCCAGTGTTCGCCCGCCGCGTTGCAGACCTCGCCCAACAGCAAACCGCGCCCATCGCCCAGTTGCGGCGTATAGCCGCCGAACTGATGCCCGGAATAGATCATCGCCCGAGGTTCAGCGTCGGCCCACAGTTTGTGGCCGCCAAACAATTGGGCGAATTCCTCGGTTTCAGCCGTTGCCGGGTCGAGGTCCAGCAATGCCATGGCCGCGGCACTGGCGACGACCAGACGCGGATTGTCGATCGGCTCAGGCAGCACGTGGGCTGAGAACGCATCGCCCAGGCGGGCGAAGCGATTGTCGAAGGTCAGTTCGTCGAGGGCTTTCAAGGGCCGGCTCCAGCAGAATGTCCGAGCATTCTGCTGGGATTAGACCGGTTAGTCGAGTTTGGCCGGCGGCGGCTCTTGCAGTGGTTTTTCCCCGCCGACACCCGGCAAGGCGGTTTTGGTTTCCGGCTCGGCCGGCACCAGCTTGTATTCCTGGCCCTGGAGATTCTTCAGGTAAATCTCCATCTGGCGGAACGAGATGTTGATGTGATGCGTCTTGAACTCGCGGTTGATGAAGCGGTTGACCTCATCGATCACCGGGTTGCGGTCACCGAGATCGCGCACATGCATGCGCAGTTCATGGTCGAGGGTGCTTTCACCGAAGTTGAGGAAGTACACGTGCGGCTCGGGTTCTTTGAGCACTCGCGGGTTTTCCCGGGCGGCCTTGAGGAGCAGTTCCTTGACCAGGTCCAGGTCCGAACCGTAATCCACCCCCAGCTTGAGTGTGACCCGGGTAATGGTGTCGGTCAGCGACCAGTTGATCAGTTGCCCGGTGATGAACGTCTTGTTCGGGACAATGATGTCCTTGCGGTCGAAGTCGGTGATGGTCGTGGCGCGGATGCGGATTTTGCTCACCGTGCCCGACAGGTTGCCGATGGTGATGGTGTCGCCGATCCGGACCGGTCGTTCGAACAGGATCATGATGCCGGAGATGAAGTTGGCGAAGATCTCCTGCATGCCGAAACCGAGGCCGACCGACAGCGCCGCCACCAGCCACTGCAACTTGTCCCAGCTCACGCCGAGGGTCGACAGGGTCGAGACGAAGCCGACACCCGCGATCACATACGACAGCAGCGTCGTCGTCGCGTAGGCGCTGCCCTGGGCCAGATTGAGTTTCGACAGCACGAACACTTCAAGCAGGCCCGGCAGGTTGCGCGCCAGCGCGAAAGTGATGCCGATGATGATCAGTGCGCCGAGCATGTCGCCGATGCTGATCGGCACCATGCTCATGTTCGAGCCGGTGCCGCTGGTGTATTCGTAGAGGGTGATGTTGTCCAGGTACGAGAACACCGAGATCAGGTCCGACCAGACCCAGTACAGCGCGGCGATGAAACCGCCCAGCAGCGCCAGACGGATCAGGCGCAGCGACTGTTCGTTGACCTTTTCGATGTCCAGGGTCGGCTCTTCGATCACCGCTTCGCCTTCGCCGGCTTCTTTTGCGGCCTGGCGTTTGGCCAAGGCGCGCTGGTAAGCCAGACGCCTTGCTGCAACCGCCAGGCCACGGACGAAGGTGGCTTCGATCACCAGCCAGAACATCAGCAGATAGAGGGTGTTGATCAGGCGATCACTGAGTTTCAGGGCGGTGTAGTAGTAGCCGAAGCACACGGCGGTGAACAGGGCGATCGGCAGCAGGGTGAACATCACGCCGAGGGCTTTGCGAAACAGCGAGGTGTTTTCGTGGGCCGGGCTGCTGATCAGCAGACGACTGAGCAGCCATGCCATCAGGGCGTAGCAAATCAACACCACCGGCATGCCGAGTACGTCGTCGGCCAATGCTGCCGGTTGCAATTCGGCCACGGCGACCACCGCGACCAGCGCCAGGACCACCAGCCCCAGTCGCCGTACCCAGCCTTGAAGGAATTCGACCTGCGGTTTTTCCCAGCGAAAGTGCAGCTCCGCCACGCCGCCCGGCGCAAGAATCCGGTAAGCGGTGTAGAACACCAGCCACGCCTGCCCCATTTGTATCAACGCCGCGCCCATGTTGGTGTTCTGTCCGCGTGCATCGATCTGCAAGGCCAGACCGCACAGTGCCAGACCGAGCGCCACCGGCATCGCCAGCAGAATATTGATCAGAATCGCCTGCGGGGTATGCCATTGGCTGTCGCGTTTGAAGTGACCGATGTCCTGGTGAACCTTGTTCAGGCGCGCATACAGGTTTTTGCGGCGCAACAGCAGCGCGCCGATCAGCAGCGCCAGCGGCAGGAACAGCAACGGTCGCTGGGTCAGGCCGTCGGCCAGTTCGCTCAGGCTGGAAGCCCACGGCAGGGTGTCGACCTGACGCTTGAGGCGCTCCGGCACGCCGCGCATCCATTCCAGATCCAGCGGTTTGTTGCTCGGGATCCAGAACATCTGCTCGTCGAGCGTCGCGCGCAGGCTTTGCGCGGTGCTCAGCAGTTGCTTCTGATTGAGTTGCAGGGTGATCGATTCGTTGAGCACCGCGCTCAGTTCACGGTTCAGGCGCTCCAGCAAGTCGGCGCGGGTGTTGGCCAGATCCAGCAGGCTTTTGCGCAGTTGCGGGGTGACTTGTTCCGGCGGCTGGGTGGACAGCAGGTTATCGACGTAGGTCGACGGATTGCTCAGCAGCTCACGCTGTTGGCTGACTTCGAACTGATACAGGCGAATGTCGGCAATCTGGTCCGCCAGATCGCGGTCGACCTTCAAACGCGGCAGCGCCTGTTTCTGCTTGTAGAGAATCTTCGACAGCAACAGGCTGCCCTTGAGCACGTTGATCTGCTCGTCCAGAGCCGAATCGCTTTGGGTAAGGGTGTCGAGTTGCTGTTTGGTTTGCAGGTTCTGCTGGGTGACTTCGTTGAGGCGGTCGGTGCTTTTGAGCAAGTAGTCCGAGAGCTTCAGGTTGGCCGTGCTTTCGCTGGCGAGCAGGCTGCTGCCACCGGCCTTCTGCGCTTCGATCGACTGCTGGGTGACGGTTTCCTGAGACTGCGCCAGACGTTTCTGGTTGATCAGGGTTTGCAGTTCCTGAATCTCGTGGTCCAGGCGGTCGGATTTCTCCGAGAGCAGGTCGTGCCGGGAATTGCCCAGATCCTGCAACTGGCTGTTGCCGGCCAGTTCCTGACGGCGCAGCGGGATCAGCGCGTTCAGCGCCGCCAACTCAGCGTTCAATTGGTCGCGTTGCTCGCCGCTGATGGTTTTACCGCTGTCCTTGCCGGACTTGAGGATGTTGTTGATCTGCTGAATGCGCGTCTGGCTGGCGGAGATTTCCGCCTGGGCGCGCTCGGGACGAGTCTGCGCAGTGATGATCAGGCTGTTGGCGTCGGCCAGGGCTTTTTGCAGATCGCTCTGCTGGGTGGAGCGATCGGTGAGGATCTGTTCCAGTTGCTGAATCGACTCCTTGGGGAAACGCTGCGCCACCGGCACCACGCTACTGGCCTTGAGGCGCGTCAGTTCACGGGCGTTTTCGATGGTCTGTTTTGGCGCGGTCGCTAGTTGTTGCTTGAGGTCGATCAGTTTCTGTTCGTAATCACTTTTGTTGTTGAGTTGGTTGAGCGTGTTCTGCAGAACGGTTTGCAGGGTCTTTTTATCGGCATCCGGCAGTTTGCTGTCGGCGAGTTTATCCAGGCTGGCCTGCACGGCGTCGCTGGACGGCGGTTCGGCGGCGTAAAGCGGGCCGACAGTAAGACTCAGGCCCAGCAGGGCCGCGATAAACAAGGAGCGCAGGGTAGGCATAGAGACCGGTCAAGCAAGTGATAGTGGGCGCAGTTTAGAGGAAGAGTCCGGGACCCGGGCGACTTCCTTCGGGGAATCTGACGCCCACTTTGCCAATCTTGTTCCCGTCCATGACCGCGACGGTCCAGTGGGTGTTGTTCCACTCCACCTGGTCGCCCACGATGGGCGCGCCGCCGACCTTGTGGGCAATGAAGGCACCCAGGGTCATGTCGGGATCGATGCCCTCGGCCGGCAAGCCGTAGAGGGCTGCAACCGCTTTAAGCTGGGCGTCTCCTTCGAGCACGAAGTCGCCGAAGAAACGCAGGTCGAGGCCGCGTTGCGGTGCCTGACTGAAGAGTTTTCCGAGGGCCGGCAAGTTGTGTTCATGGCCGATAACACAGAGCAAATCATCGACCTCCAGCACCGTACTACCCGACGGATGGAGCAGTTGCTGACCACGGAAAAGGGCGGCAATACGCGTGCCTTCGGGCATTTTCAGTTCACGCAGGGGCGAACCGATGCACCATTTCTCCGCACCGAGCTTATAAACGAACAGCTCCCACTCACTGGTGATATGCACTTCCAGCGCGGACCGAGAGATCGGCGCGGGCTCGGGCGGCACCGTGACCTTGAGCCATTTGGCGACCCACGGCAGGCTCGTGCCCTGCACCAGCAGCGACACCAGCACGATGAAAAACGCGAGGTTGAAGTACAACTGCGCATGGGGCAGCCCGGCCATCAGCGGGAACACCGCCAGAATGATCGGCACCGCACCGCGCAGACCAACCCAGGAAATGAACGCTTTTTCGCGGCCATGGAACGCCTTGAACGGCAGCAGACCCACGATCACTGACAGCGGCCGCGCGAACAGAATCATCCACAGCGCCAGGCCCAGCGCGGGCAGGGCAATCGGCAGCAAATCGTGCGGCGTCACCAGCAAACCCAGTACCAGGAACATACCGATCTGTGCCAGCCACGCCATGCCGTCGAGCATGTGCAGGATGCCGTGGCGACTGCGCACCGGACGGTTACCGAGCACCAGGCCGCACAGGTAAACCGCGAGGAAGCCACTGCCGTGCAGCGCGTTGGTCAGGGCGAACACCGCCAGACCACCGGCGATCACCAGAATCGGATACAAGCCGGCGGCGAGGTTGATCCGGTTGACCAGTTGCAGCATCAGCCAGCCACCGCCCAGACCGATCACGCCACCGATGCCGAATTCGCGGATCAGGTGGGTCAGCAGGCTCCAGTGCAAGCCCGTCTGGCCGCTGGCGAGCATGTCGATCAGGGTCACGGTGAGAAACACCGCCATCGGGTCGTTGCTACCGGATTCGATTTCCAGGCTGGCCGACACCCGTTCGTTCAGGCCTTTGCCGCCGAGCAGCGAGAACACGGCGGCGGCGTCGGTTGAGCCGACGATGGCGCCGATCAGCAAGCCCTGGATCAGGTTCAGATCGAACAGCCATGCAGCCGCCATGCCGGTCAGCCCGGTGGTGATCAGCACCCCGACCGTGGCCAGTGACAGCGCCGGCCATAACGCCACGCGGAAACTTGAAACCCGCGTGCGCAAGCCACCGTCGAGCAGGATCACCGCCAGTGCGAGGTTGCCGACCAGATAGGCCGTCGGGTAGTTATCGAAAATGATCCCGGCGCCATCCACCCCGGCGGTCATGCCGACCGCGAGAATAATGACCAGAATCGGGATGCCGAGACGGGATGAAAGTGAGCTGACGAGAATGCTCGCACCTACCAGCAACGCGCCGATCAAGAACAGGCTGTTGATGGTCGTCGCATTCAAAGGCAGTACTCCAGAAGCGTGAAAACGGGCACAAACTGACCATGCAGTCTGCGTGCCAGCGATTCTAACCTGTTGAAATGTGATGCTGTCAAAAAGGTTTTTACACCGAGGATGCCAGATCGTTCCCACGCTCCGCGTGGGGATGCCTCAATGGCCGCTCTGCGTGCGCGTTGGGGCGCGGAGCGTCCCGGGCTGCGTTCCCGCGCAGAGCGTGGGAACGATCAGTGCAGTGACGGCCATTGGCGCCGATCTTGCCGTTAGAGGCTGAAGCGCCCAACCATGTTGTTCAGATCCAGCGCCAATCGCGACAGCTCGTTGCTCGCCGCACTGGTCTGATTCGCCCCGGTGGCCGATTGCACCGACAGATCGCGGATGTTCACCAGGTTGCGATCCACTTCCCGTGCCACTTGCGCCTGTTCTTCGGCGGCGCTGGCGATCACCAGGTTGCGCTCGTTGATCTCGACGATGGCGGTGTTGATGGTGTCCAGCGACATTCCGGCACCACGGGCAATGTTCAGGGTCGATTCGGCGCGTTCAGTGCTGTTACGCATCGAGTCCACGGCGTGTTCGGTACCGCTTTGAATGCTGGCGATCATGCGTTCGATTTCGCTGGTCGACTGCTGAGTGCGATGGGCCAGGGCGCGAACTTCATCAGCCACTACCGCAAAACCACGCCCCGCCTCACCGGCACGCGCCGCTTCAATCGCCGCGTTCAGGGCCAGCAGGTTGGTCTGGTCAGCCAGACCACGGATCACGTCCAGCACTTTGCCGATGTCGCGGGATTCGTTGGCCAGGTCGCCGATCAACGTCGCGGTGCTCTGCACGTCGGCGCTCATGCGTTCGATGGCGCTGACGGTTTCCTGCACCAGGTCACGACCGTCGCCGGCCGAGGTAGTGGCGTTCTTCGAGGCTTCCGAGGTGCTGACCGCGTTGCGGGCAACTTCTTCAACCGCGCTGGTCATCTCGTTGACCGCGGTGGCGGCTTGTTCGATTTCATTGTTCTGCTGAGTCAGGCCACGGGCGCTTTCGTCGGTGACACTGTTGAGCTCTTCAGCGGCGGAGGCCAACTGCGTGGCCGAACCGGAAATCCGCTGCAGGGTGTCGCGCAGCTTGGACTGCATCTTGGCCATGGCCGCCAGCAGGCGCCCGGCTTCGTCGGAGCCGTCAACGTGGATCGGCTGGGTCAGGTTGCCTTCGGCGATGGTTTGCGCCGCTTCCAGAACCTTGGCAATGGGCTTGGTGATGCTGGTGGTCAGCAACCAGGCGAACAGCAAGGTCAGACCGGTAGCGATTACCAGCAGGGCGACCACCAGGTCGAACGCTGTAGCGTACTGCTCGGCCGCTTGCTCGTTGGTGTCGCGCACCTGTTTGTCGTTGATCTGCATCAACGTGTTAAGGGCGGTGTTCATCGCTTCGGAGTTGTTCAGCAACTCGGTGTTGAGCAAGTTGCGCAACTCATCCACCTGATTGTTGCGCGACAGGTTTTTCATCCGCTCTTCGATCTGGCGGTATTGCCCCTGCAACTGCACGTATTGATCATAGGTCGCACGCTCCTGAGCGCTGCCGATCAACGGCTCGTAAGCTGCCTGGGCCTTGCGGATCTGCGCGTTGCGCGTGTCCAGCAACTCCATGGTTTTCTGCTGAACGTCCGGTTCGCGATTCACCAGCAAACGGTACGAGAGCACGCGCAGACGCAGCGTCAGTTGCGTGAACTCATCGAGGTTCTTGATGCTTGGCACGCTGTTGGAGGTGATGTCCTCGGCGGCGCCGCGGATTTTGCTCATCTGGTTCAGGGCGAACACGCCCAGGATCAGCATCAGGCCGCCGATCAAGGCAAAACCGGTGAAGGCCCGAGGGGCGATATTCATATTGCGAAGGGACATGTGCGGATACCGAAAAGGGCCGCATCCATGCGGGCTGAAACTGCTGTATGGATGACTTATCGGTCATGCGACTAAAGTCTTGAACCGGTGTGCGTATTTGTCGCACAGCCCCTCTGGCGACGAAGTGCAGGAACCAGATCGGCAGATCACAGTCTTTTAAACTCGCAGGAACGGTCGCCCACCAGGAAAATCAAGGCTTTGCGCCGGTTTAACCCTGGCATCTGTGGTGACTTTTCTTTATCGTACGCGCCCTTTGAAAAACGCTTGGAAGATCAAAATGTTGGAAGCATCCCTCAGCCAATTGGAACAGCTCGTCAGCGAACTGGTGCAACAGAACCAGACCCTTGCGCAAACCAACCAGACCCTGGCTACGGAACTGGCCCAGGCCAAGGATGAAAACGAGAGCCTGCAACTGAACCTGATGGAGCAGGAAGAGAAGCACGGCGCCACCGCCGCGCGCATCCAGGCACTGGTTGATCGCGTCAACGCAGGTCCCGTCAGCGCATGAACCACCAGACAGCAGGGGTAAAAGTCATCTCCATTCTTGGGGAGGACTATTCGATCAAGGCACCGGCCGGGGAAGAACAGACCCTGCTGGACGCGGCCATGATGCTCAAGGCTGCGCTGGAAGACACCAAACGCAAATACCCGACCCTGATCGGTGATCGTTTGCTGGTGCTGGCGGCAATGAATCTGTGCTCGCAGCAGATTGAAATGAAGAAGCAGCACCAGGAAGAACTCGACCGTTACCAAGAGCAAGTCAGCGCCACGGTCGACACCATCGCCAAGACCATCAATCAGGGCTGATGGCGTTGCGCACAACCAAAGAATAGATTGTCGGTTTAGTTGTATACAATCGGCACGGCTGTTGCATTGTTTCGGCCACTTATTCTTTGGGGGTGCTCCATGCAGTTGTGGCGACGCAGTATTCAATGGCAGCTGATTCTCAGCATGGGCACCGCCCTGCTGGTCAGTATCCTGATCGTGGTTGGCATTTATACCCTGGTTGTCAACCGCCTCGCCCAGAGCTATCTGGTCGAACAAGCGTTGCCGTCGAGCATCGAAGCGACGCGCAACGACATCGAACGTATCCTCGTTCAGCCCCTCACCGCCGCTAAAGACATCGCCAGCAATTCCATGGTCCGCGACTGGCTGGCCAATGGCGAAGACAGCAGCAAAACAGCGGCCTTCGCGCAGTATCTGGAGGGCATCCGCGCCGAACACAAGGCATTTACCGCTTTGATCATCGGCACCGACTCCAATCATTACATCACCGAAAAAGGCCTGGATCGCACCCTCAGTCGCGCCAAACCGGCCGATGCCTGGTTCTATTCCTTCCTCGACAGCACTCAGCCGCGCACCCTGAATATCGACAACGATGGCGCCACCGGAGAGCTGGCACTGTTCATCGATTTGAAGGTCGAGCAGGCCGGCAAAGTGGTCGGCGTCGCCGGACTTGGACTGAGCATGAAAGAGCTGTCGCAGCTGATCCACAACTTCAGCTTTGGTGAGCGCGGCAAGGTCTATCTCGTGCGTTCCGACGGTTTGATCCAGGTCCATCCCGAGGCGCAGTTCAGTGGCAAACGCACCCTCACGGAGCAGATCGGTGCGGCGGCGGCGCAGTCAGTTCTCGGTCAAAAAAATGCGGTCAGCAGCAGCTTCCAGCGCGATGGCGAGGACTTCCTGGCGTTCAGCCTGCCTTTGCGCGATCTGGGCTGGACGTTGGTGGCCGAAGTGCCGCAGTCGCAGATCTACGCTGAAGCCCGGCGGGCGATGTGGCTCAGTGGCGGCATCGGGCTGGCGGTAGCGCTGGTGTGCCTGGCGCTGGTGGTGTGGTTGGCCCAGGGCTTGGTGCGACCGATTCGTCAGGTAACAGCCGCGCTGGTAGCCATCGGTAGCGGTGGTGGAGATTTGACCCACCGGTTAGATTCCAGTCGCGCCGATGAGCTGGGCGATCTTGCTCGCGGTTTCAACCGCTTCCTCGACAGTCAGCGAGGGATGATTGGCGAAGTGCTGGCCACCAGTGAGCGTTTGCGCACCGCCGTCGGCCAAGTAGCCAAGGTTGTGGATAACACCGCCGAGCGCTCTGGTCGTCAGCAGGAGATGACCGACATGGTCGCCACCGCCGTCCATGAAATGGGCCTGACCGTACAGGAAATCGCGCAAAACGCTGGCAACGCAGCGCTCGCCTCGCAAACGGCGCGCGATGAAGCCATGCAAGCGCGAGAAGTGGTCGGCGGCTCCATCCGGCATATAGAAAGCATGTCTGACGAGATCGGCGTGGCAGCGGGCGCTGTGGGAGAACTGGCGCATCAAGTGGCGTCGATCGACTCGGTGCTGGCGGTGATTCGCGGGGTCTCCGAACAGACCAACCTGCTGGCCCTCAACGCCGCCATTGAAGCGGCGCGTGCAGGGGACATGGGCCGTGGCTTTGCGGTGGTGGCGGACGAAGTGCGTACCTTGGCGCGCCGCACGCAGGCATCCACCGACGAGATTCAGCAGATGATCGGCAACCTCAAGCAGGGCGCAGAAAACGCCGTGTCATCGATGCGCACCGGGCAGTCCGCGACCGGCACCGGGGTTGAGTCGAGCCAGCGTACCGGGGCCTCGCTGACCGCGATTACCGGTCAGGTCGAGCGCATCAGCGACATGAACCATCAGGTGGCGACAGCGACGGAAGAGCAATCGACGGTGACCGAAGAGATCAACCGAAACGTACAGGGCATTTCCGATCTGGCCCGGGCCACGGCGGGGGAGGTTCGGGCGTGTCGTGAGGATTGTCAGATGCTGCAGAAGCTGGCGGATGATCTGGCGCGGCAGATGGGTGGGTTCAAGTTGAGCTGAGTTCAGCCTTTTTTCAAAAGGACCGGCGCGCCTGGTATGGCGCGTCGGCGTGACCTTGGATCAGTTGTTTCACGCCAGAAGAATTTCCCGTCCGTAAAAGTCGATGCCACCAATAGTCTCCATGTAGAAAACGCGTTTCTCTTTGACTGTCCGCATGGCTTGATTGACGACATAGCTATCACCCACCGCCAGGGTCCTGAACATGTCGTCCTTGCTGAAGTCCGTCACGCTGACATAGCTGTTGTTCGGAGCGATGACGGTAACTTGATACCGCTCGCCTCTGAGGGTGTAACGTTTTCCGGTGATTCGCACTGCCTGGGGATCTTTCACAACATCATTGATTCTGGCGGAAAGCAGAAACTGGTCTTCAGTGAGATTCACATAAGGATCGATTTCGGTGACGGCCGTTTCATCGTTCAGCCCCGCACCGCCATAGACCACCGACCGCCATTGGTTGGCACTGAGCCGGGTGTAGTCTTTGTAAGAAACCCGGTTGGTGGTTTCGTACCGGTCTTCAGCACAAATGATCTCAAACATTCCTGCCGCCGTTGTTTCAACGCTCGGCGCGCCATTGTCGGGCGAGGTCGTGAGACTGATCTGCGACTTTTCATCCGAGAGGCGGTGATGGTTTTTGCTGATGACAATGGACTCGCTAGAATCCTTGTTCGTCCACACCGTACCGCTGCGCGCAGGCGCTTGGGAGATAGCGGCAAGGACGCAATAGTCCAGTGTCACAAGACCTGAGAGTTTGACGGTTTGGTCTACGAGAACATGTTCGCTCATGGTGTTTACTCGGATGAGGTAAGGGAAGCGGACGTTGATGTCCGTACCTGCCGGGCAACTGCAAACTACATGTCGGGCGAAAACAGCCTATCTCCAGTTCCCGGTCTTCACACCTGTAAAACCTGACAGGTGTGAAGACCGTTGAAGTGTGTTTGGGACATCGCATGGGCGATGATTCAGAACCAGGCGTCCTGCATGCCCAGACACGTTTCATCCCGCGCCTCGAGCAACGTCAGCTCATGGTGGCAGCCCGGCACTTCCCACGTCAGGAAATACCGCGCCGCCTGTAACTTGCCCTTATAAAAATCAGCATCCGCCGCCTGACCTTTGGCCAGGCCTTCCTCGGCGCGAATCGCCTGCTCCAGCCAGCGCCAGCCAATCACCGTGTGCCCGAACACTTTCAGGTACAGCGCCGAATTCGCCAGGCTGCTGTTGACCTTGCCTTGCGCCAGATCGGTCAGCAAGCCAATGGTCACCACTTGCAGGCGCGCGACCAGTTTCTCCAGCGGCTCACGCAATGCGGTTAACGATTCGTACGCGGTGGCGCGTTCGGCGGTGTCGGCGATCAACCGGATCAATTGCTTGAGCCCTGCGCCACCGTTCTGCGCCAGTTTGCGCCCGAGCAAGTCCAGCGACTGAATGCCGTGGGTGCCTTCGTGGATCGGGTTCAAACGGTTGTCGCGGTAGTACTGCTCCACCGGATATTCGCGGGTGTAACCGTGACCGCCGAGGATCTGGATCGCCAGTTCATTGGCCTTCAGGCAGAACTCCGACGGCCAGGATTTGACGATCGGCGTCAGCAAATCCAGTAGCTCATGGGCCTGTTTGCGCTCGGTTTCGGTTTCCAGTGTTGTGGTGTCATCGAACAACCGCGCGGCGTACAGGCCGAGGTCAAAAGCCCCCTCAACGTAGGATTTTTGCGTCAACAGCATGCGTCTGACATCGGCGTGCTGAATGATCGCCACCGGCGCCGTGGTCGGGTCTTTGCTGTCCGGGACGCGACCTTGCGGGCGTTCGCGCGCGTACTCCAGCGAGTAGAGATAGCCGGCGTATCCGAGCATCACTGCGCCCATGCCGACGCCGATCCGCGCTTCGTTCATCATCTGGAACATGTAACTCAAACCGTGATGCGGTTTGCCCACCAGATAGCCGACACACTCCCCGTTATCGCCGAAGTTCAGCGCGGTGGACGTCGTGCCGCGCCAGCCCATCTTGTGAAACAGCCCGGCCAGCAATACGTCGTTGCGTTTACCCAGGCTGCCATCATCGTTGACCAGAAACTTGGGCACGATAAACAGCGAGATGCCTTTCACGCCCGCCGGTGCGTCCGGCAGTTTGGCCAGCACCATGTGCACGATGTTTTCCGACAGCGGGTGGTCGCCGCCAGAAATGAAGATCTTGTTGCCCTTGAGGCGATAAGTGCCGTCGGACGAAGGTTCGGCACGGGTACGAATATCCGACAGCGATGAGCCCGCATGCGGCTCGGTGAGGGCCATGGTGCCGAAGAAACGGCCGTCGATCATTGGCTGCAGGAAGCGCTGTTTCTGTTCTTCGGTGCCGAAGCTCTCGATCAGATTCGCCGCGCCCATGGTCAGGAACGGGTACGAAGTCGAAGCCGCGTTGGCCGACTGGAAGTGCGCAAAGCAGGCTTGGGAAAGCAGGGTCGGCAGTTGCATGCCACCGGCATCGAAACTGCGCGCGGCGTTGAGGAAACCCGCTTCAAGGAAGGCATCCACCGCCGGTTTCACCTCGGGAATCAGAATCGCCTGGCCGTTCTCGTAGCGCGGTTCGTTCTCGTCGCCCTTGCGGTTGTGCGGCGCGAAGTATTTCTCGGCGATGTTGCGAGCCGTACCGATGGCGGCATCGAAGGTCTCGCGGTTGTGCTCGGCAAAACGCTCGCGCCGGGTCAGGCCCTCGGCATCGAGGACTTCGTACAGCTCGAAAGCCAGATTGCGGGAACTGAGCAGCGACTCGGACATGGCGGCCTACCTGAAATTGGGGTTGGGCCGAGTCTAGGCTGGGGAATAAAGGCTGAACAGGATGATTGATGGCAGTGATGCAGGAATGAGGGCAACACTAATCAAATGTGGGAGCGGGCTTGCTCACGAATGCGGTGGGTCAGGCAACATTGATGTCGACTGATCCTCCGCATCCGCGAGCAAGCCCGCTCCCACAGGGGAATGACATTCCAGGCAAGCATTGCAGTTGCCTGGAGTGACAGCGTGTTAACCGATCGTCATCAGGCTGGCGTTACCACCCGCCGCCGCCGTGTTGACGCTCAACGCCCGTTCAATCACCAGACGCTCCAGCGCAATGTTGGTCTCGCCCTGGGACAAGCCCTGAACCCCGACAATCGCGCCGGCGCGCTTGGCGATTTGCTGGCAAACGCCGCGCAACTGATCGGAATGGCCGTGATGCAGAACCGCATCAAACACCACCTCGTCCTTGTTCCAGTCAGCAACCCGGTTGATTCGCGCCTGAATCTCCTTGGGCAGACGTGCGTACAACGCCTTGCTGAAGTCGGATTCCGGCCAAACCGCCGAACCGCCCACCGCCAATACCGCCGCCAGTTGCGTCAGCAGATCGCCTTCGACGTCCGCCAGGCACAGCACGTGCTCGCGTGGCAGGATCGCGTAGCTGTTCTTCTCGCCGGTCGGGCCCGCGAGAGCGCGGGTGATGCCGCTCTGCGATTGTGCGGCGTACTGCGCGCACAGCGTGCTCAGTTGCGCGTACTTGTTGCTTTCAGCCCAGGTTTTAAGGGCGGCCAGCGGCTTGCTCATGGCGTCGCGCAAACGAACGTCCGGCGCGACGACCGCATCACCGCGAGCGAAGGATTGCTCGATGGCGTCGGTAGGACGCGTCGACAGCAAGCGGTACAGATACAGCGGGCCACCAGCCTTCGGACCGGTACCCGACAAGCCTTCGCCGCCGAACGGCTGCACGCCGACCACGGCACCGACAATGTTGCGGTTGACGTAGACGTTACCGGCGTTGACGTTGTCGATCACCTTGGCGATGGTCTCGTCGATGCGGGTGTGCACGCCGAGGGTCAGGCCGTAGCCGGAAGCGTTGATCTGACCGATCAACTGGTCGATCTCTTTACGCTTGTAGCGAACCACGTGCAGCACCGGACCGAAGATCTCGCGCTGCAGTTCGTCGAAGCTTTCCAGTTCGATCAAGGTCGGCATGACGAAGGTGCCGCGTTTGACTTCTTCGGTGTCGGCGATCGCCACCTGGTAAACGTTACGACCTTTGTCGCGCATGCCCTGGATGTGCTTGTCGATGCCAGCCTTGGCTTCGGCGTCGATCACCGGGCCGATGTCCACGGACAGGCGCTCAGGGTTGCCGAGTCGAGCCTCGGCCATCGCGCCTTTGAGCATTTCGATGACACGATCGGCGGAATCTTCCTGCAAGCACAGCACACGCAGGGCCGAGCAACGCTGACCGGCGCTATCGAAGGCCGAGGACACCACATCAATGACGACTTGTTCGGTGAGTGCCGAGGAGTCGACGATCATCGCGTTCTGGCCGCCGGTTTCAGCGATCAGCGGAATCGGGCGGCCCTGGCTGTCGAGACGGCCAGCGATGTTGCGTTGCAGCAGGCGCGCCACTTCGGTGGAGCCAGTGAACATCACGCCTTTGACGCGCTCGTCACCGACCAGACCGGCACCGACGGTTTCACCGCGGCCCGGCAGCAGTTGCAGCACGCCTTCCGGAATACCGGCTTCGAGCAGCAAACGCACGGCTTGCGCGGCGACCAGCGGGGTTTGCTCCGCAGGTTTGGCCAAGACCGGGTTACCCGCAGCCAGTGCCGCAGCGACCTGACCGCTGAAGATCGCCAGCGGGAAGTTCCAAGGGCTGATGCACACCACCGGGCCCAGTGGACGGTGGGCGTCGTTGCTGAAATCGTTGCGCGCCTGCACCGCGTAATAACGCAGGAAGTCGACCGCTTCACGGACTTCGGCGATGGCGTTGGCGAAGGTCTTGCCGGCTTCACGGGCCAGCAGGCCCATCAGCGGCTGAATCTCGCCTTCCATCAGGTCAGCGGCACGTTCCAGAATCGCGGCGCGTTCGGCGGGCGGGGTAGCCTGCCAGATCGGCGCAGCGTTCAGGGCGCATTGAATCGAGTTGTCGACGTCTTCGACGGTGGCTTCCTGCACATGACCGACCACATCGCGGTGATCCGACGGGTTCAGCACCGCTGCCGGCGTTTCGTTGCTGGAAGCGCAGCCGAGCATCGGCGCCGCTTTCCAGTCGTTGTGCGCGGTCGCGAGCAGGGCGCAGGACAGCGACGCCAGACGATGTTCGTTGGCCATGTCGATGCCGCTGGAGTTGGCGCGCTCGGCGCCATACAAGTCACGCGGCAGTGGAATGCGCGGATGCGGCAGGCCGAAACCACCTTCCACGGTTGCCATTTGCTCGATCTGAGCCACTGGATCGGCCACCAGCTCCTGAATCGAGATCGACTGGTCGGCGATGCGGTTGACGAACGAAGTGTTCGCGCCGTTTTCCAGCAGACGACGGACCAGATAAGCCAGCAGCGTTTCGTGGGTACCGACCGGCGCGTACACGCGGCACGGACGGTTCAGCTTGCCGTCGGAAACTTTGCCGACAACCTGCTCGTAGAGCGGTTCGCCCATGCCGTGCAGGCACTGGAACTCGTACTGCCCCGGGTAATAGTTCTGACCGGCAATGTGGTAAATGGCCGACAGGGTGTGGGCGTTGTGCGTGGCGAACTGCGGGTAGATGACTTCCGGCACCGACAGCAGTTTGCGTGCGCAGGCGATGTAGGAAACGTCGGTGTACACCTTGCGGGTGTAGACCGGATAGCCTTCCAGACCTTCGACCTGGGCACGCTTGATTTCGCTGTCCCAGTACGCGCCTTTCACCAGGCGGATCATCAGGCGGTGACGGCTGCGGCGCGCCAGATCGATCACGTAATCAATCACGTACGGGCAACGCTTCTGATACGCCTGGATGACGAAACCGATACCGTTCCAGCCCGTCAGTTGCGGTTCGAAGCACAGGCGCTCGAGCAGATCCAGCGACAGTTCCAGACGGTCGGCTTCTTCGGCGTCGATGTTCAGGCCGATGTCGTATTGCTTGGCCAGCAGGGTCAGCGACAGCAGGCGTGGGTACAACTCTTCCATCACGCGCTCGTACTGCGCACGGCTGTAACGCGGGTGCAGTGCCGACAGCTTGATGGAAATGCCCGGGCCTTCATAAATCCCACGACCGTGGGAGGCTTTGCCGATCGAGTGAATGGCTTGTTCGTACGACGCAAGGTACTTCTGCGCGTCGTGTTCGGTGAGTGCGGCTTCACCGAGCATGTCGTAGGAATAACGGAAGCCCTTGGCTTCGAACTTGCTCGCGTTGGCCAAGGCTTCGGCGATGGTTTCGCCGGTCACGAACTGCTCGCCCATCAGGCGCATGGCCATGTCGACGCCCTTGCGGATCATCGGCTCGCCGCTCTTGCCGATGATGCGGCTCAGGGACGACGTCAGGCCGGCTTCGTTGTGCGTGGACACCAGCTTGCCGGTCAGCAGCAGGCCCCAAGTGGCCGCGTTGACGAACAGCGAAGGGCTGTTGCCCAGATGCGGATGCCAGTTGCCGGTGCTGATCTTGTCGCGGATCAACGCGTCGCGAGTGCCTTTGTCCGGGATGCGCAGCAGCGCTTCGGCCAGGCACATCAGCGCCACGCCTTCCTGGGAGGACAGGGAGAATTCCTGCAGCAGGCCCTGAACAATGCCTGCACGACCGCCGGCACTCTTCTGGTTACGCAGTTTTTCCGCGATGGTCGCGGCGAGCTTATTGGTGGCCTCGGCCATCGTTGCCGGCAGGCGTGCCTGCTCGATCAGCATCGGCACCACTTCCGGCTCAGGGCGACGGTAAGCGGCGGTGATCGAAGCACGCAGTACCGATTGCGGCAGGATGCTTTCAGCGAATTCGAGGAAGCACTGGTGGGCGTGATCGGTGTGGACTTCGCCCGCGTCATCGGCGTCCTTGGCGCTCAGGCCGTTCAGCTCGGTCAGGGTTGCACCACCCTCGAGTTTTTCCAGGTAATTGAAAATTGCCTGCTTGATCAGCCAGTGCGGCGTGCGATCAATCGAGGTTGCGGCCGCCTTCAGGCGCTCGCGGGTTGGGTCATCGAGTTTGACCCCAAGGGTGGTGGTAGCCATATTTTTATCCTCATGGTTGCCACAGTTGCGTGGCATCAGCTGGCGGCAAGATTAGCCGCGCGTTGAAAGAGGTGCAACCGGGTGCAACCCTTTTTTGTCGGAAAAACAGGCAGTTCGTCAGGAATTGGTTTCTGGCACGAAAGGGCTGCCCCTGCTTGGTGCTTTTGCTTCTAGCCAAGCGCCATGACTGCCACAAAAGGGAGCAGAAACGGGGCGATTGTCGATAAATCCGACTAGGTGCAACTTATTCGGTCGAAACTGGTTGCACCTTATTTGATTTGTTGCATAGCATTCGCGCCCAAGGTGCAACCGGGATACCCGGTGTACCGGCTGGTGGCTTTCCTGGGGAAACATCAGTCCTAAATGCGCGGGATACGGAATCGTCTGCCAAACTTAGTCGTTTGCGCACGATTCACCACCGCTGCTACATAAAAACAAAGCCAGGGCGTAACTCAATGAGCGTAAGCAATCCAACCCTGATCACGTTCGTGATCTACATCGCAGCAATGGTGCTGATCGGCTTGATGGCCTATCGCTCCACCAACAACCTTTCTGACTATATTCTTGGCGGCCGCAGCCTGGGCAGTGTCGTAACGGCTCTGTCTGCCGGTGCTTCCGACATGAGTGGCTGGTTGCTGATGGGCCTGCCGGGCGCCATCTACATGTCCGGTCTGTCTGAAGGCTGGATCGCCATCGGTCTGGTGATCGGTGCCTACCTGAACTGGCTGTTCGTCGCCGGCCGTCTGCGTGTGCAGACCGAGCACAACGGCGATGCCTTGACCCTGCCGGACTACTTCGCCAGCCGTTTCGAAGACAAAAGCGGCCTGCTGCGGATCATCTCGGCGATCGTGATTCTGGTGTTCTTCACCATCTACTGCGCTTCCGGCATCGTGGCCGGCGCCCGTCTGTTTGAAAGCACCTTCGGCATGTCCTACGAGACGGCGCTGTGGGCCGGTGCTGCGGCGACGATTGCCTACACCTTTATTGGCGGTTTCCTCGCGGTGAGCTGGACTGACACCGTGCAAGCCACGCTGATGATCTTCGCTCTGATCCTCACGCCGATCATCGTGCTGCTGGCGACCGGTGGCGTCGACACCACGTTCCTGGCCATCGAAGCCAAGGACCCAAGCAACTTCGATATGCTCAAGGGCACCACTTTCATCGGCATCATCTCGTTGATGGGCTGGGGTCTGGGCTACTTCGGTCAGCCTCACATCCTCGCGCGTTTCATGGCCGCTGATTCGGTGAAATCGATTGCCAAGGCTCGCCGCATCTCCATGACCTGGATGATCCTGTGCCTGGCCGGCACCGTGGCGGTTGGCTTCTTCGGTATCGCTTACTTCTCGGCGCACCCGGAAGTGGCGGGCGCCGTCACCGAGAACCCTGAGCGTGTGTTCATCGAACTGACCAAAATCCTGTTCAACCCATGGGTTGCCGGTGTCCTGTTGTCGGCGATCCTGGCGGCAGTGATGAGTACCCTGAGCTGCCAGTTGCTGGTGTGCTCCAGTTCTTTGACTGAAGACTTCTACAAAACCTTCTTGCGTAAATCCGCTTCGCAGAAGGAACTGGTCTGGGTCGGTCGCACCATGGTGCTGCTGGTCGCACTGATCGCTATCGGTCTGGCGTCCAATCCGGATAACCGTGTACTGGGTCTGGTGTCCTACGCCTGGGCCGGTTTCGGTGCCGCGTTTGGTCCGGTTGTACTGATCTCGGTGATCTGGAAAGGCATGACCCGTGACGGCGCACTGGCCGGTATCCTGGTCGGCGCGATCACCGTGGTGGTCTGGAAGCATTTCGAGCTGATGGGTCTGTACGAAATCATCCCGGGCTTCATCTTCGCCAGCCTGGCGATCTACATCGTCAGCAAACTGGGCGAGCCAACCAAAGGCATGGTGCAGCGCTTCGAAGCGGCGGAAAAAGATTTCCACCTGAACAAGTGATTGCACTGAGCTGAGGCTCACAGAAAACGGCCCGACTCCTACAAGAGGCGGGCCGTTTTTTTGTGCCTGCAATTTCTCAAGACCATTGGATAACCCAGTGTTTGAGGGATGAGTCTGTAGTCGGATGCGCCGATATTCGAAGGCTTTTTCGACAAAAAAGGTAGGGTAAATCTGATTTTTCCGTCACCCAGTCCACACCCCTAGCCCCTCATGCAGAATCGCCCGCCCTCATTCTGCAGAGAGACATTGGATGTTCGCGCCTGCCAATCAACCGCGTTTCACGTTGACCCTCGAAGGCGCCCAGCATGACCTCAAGGTTCTTGAGTTCACGGGCAAGGAGGCCATCAGCCAACCCTTTCGTTTTGAGCTGGAACTGGTCAGCGAGCGGCCGGATCTGGACCTGGAAAGCCTGCTGCACTGTCAGGCGTTTCTGAGCTTTGATGCAGACGGTTCCGGCGTCCATGGTCAGATTTATCAGGTCGGGCAGGGCGACTCCGGGAAACGTCTGACGCGCTATCACGTAAGCCTTGTCCCGCGTCTGACATACCTTGGGCAGCGGATCAATCAGCGGATATTCCAGCATCAGAGCGTGCCGCAGATCGTGGCGCAGATCCTCAAGGATCACGCGATCCTGCGCGATGCCTTTGAGTTTCACCTCGGCAGCGACTACCCGCAGCGTGAATATTGCGTGCAATACGCCGAGAGCGATCTGGCGTTCATCCAGCGTCTGTGTGCTGAAGTCGGTATTCATTACCACTTTCAGCACAGTCCCGAAGGCCACTTGCTGGTGTTCGGCGATGATCAAACCGTGTTCCCGCGATTGGCCCGACCGAATCTGTATTTGCCGGGCAGTGGCATGGCGGGCGGAGCGCCAGCGATCAAGCGTTTCAACGTTCGCGTGCAAACCCGCACCAGCGTAGTCACCCGGCGCGACTACAACTTTGAAAAGCCGCGCCTGCAACTGGAAAGCCGCATCGACGGTGAGCAGCGCCCGGTGCTGGAGGACTATCACTTTCCCGGACAATTCGATAATCGTGAAACCGGTAAACACCTGGTTCAGCGGGCACTTGAGCGCCATGCCGCCGATTACCGTCAGGCCGAAGGCATCAGCGATGAGTCGGCACTGGTTAGCGGACATTTCCTGCAACTCACCGAGCATCCGCGTCAGGACTGGAACGATCTCTGGTTGCTGACAGCCATTGAACACCGTGGCCGACAGCCGCAAGTGCTGGAGGAATCGGTGACCGGTGATGGGGAAGAGTTCCAGGGGTACCGTAATACCTTTCTCGCCACACCGTGGGACGCGTTCTTTCGCCCAGCCTTGGGGGCGAAGCCGCAGGTGCGCGGGTATCAACCCGCCGTCGTCACCGGGCCTCAGGACAGCGAAATACATTGCGACGAATACGGTCGGGTCAAGGTGCAACTGGCCTGGGACCGTGACGGCGAGTTCAACGAACATTCCAGTTGCTGGCTGCGGGTCGCCACGGGGTGGGCGCATGACGGCTACGGCAGCGTGCTGATCCCAAGAGTCGGCATGGAAGTGCTGGTCGGTTTCATCGACGCCGATGCCGATAAACCGTTGGTCATGGGCTGCCTGCCCAACGCTGCAACCCCAGTGCCGCTGGAACTGCCGGCCGAGAAAACCCGCAGCCTCTTCCGCAGCCAGAGCAGCCCCGGTGGCGGGGGCTACAACGAGCTGCGCATCGAGGATAAAAAAGGCGCCGAGGAGATCTACCTGCGCGCCCAGCGCAACTGGACGCAGCATGTGCTGCACGATCAACAGGTGCAGGTCGACAACCAGCGCAGCATCGTCGTCACCGGCACCGCCAAACATGAATTGAAGGCCGACGAACAACGCATCACCCACGGCCAGCGCAAGGCCGAAGTGAAGCAGGACGATCATCTGACGGTTGTCGGCGATCGGCATATCCGCGTGAGCAATCAGGCGACCAGCGCCAGCGCGCAATTCCACGTCAGCGCCGGCCAGCAAGTGGTGATCGACGGCGGCGCGAGCGCGACGATTCAGGCGGGCGGGCAGTGGATCAACATCGGCCCCGGCGGGATCTTCAGCAGCGTGCCGATTGTTGTGGGTGGGGCGCCAATGGCGGCGATGAGCGCGGCGCCGAGTGTGCCGGGGTTGCCGGATACATTGGCGGCGGCGCCGGCGGCAATGCTGACGGCCGCGCAAATCATGAGTTTTAAAGGCGATGCGCCGTTCTGCGAAGAGTGCGAGCGCTGCAAGGACGGTGCCTGTGCAGCTTGACTTTCTTGAGCCCCGCGCATGGCTGGCGCATCAGTTGCTGAAGCCGTCGGAGCAGTTGTTCGCGATCTTCAGTAACGCCAGCGATGCCAAACCGCCTCTGGTGAGGTCGAATCCGGTCTGGGCGGACACGATTTACGCCGAGTGGGACGCGGTGATGCCCTATGTGGGAATTGTCGCGGCGGACAGTGAGTTTCTGGATTGGGTGGCGACTACCGAGTCCCGTGACTGGGGCTGGTTGGCGGTGTCTTCGGCGAGCCTGGAAGTGGTGGTCGAGCATTTTCGCAGCCTGACTCAGGTGCTGATGCCGAGCGGTAAAACGGTGTTTTTTCGGTTTTGGGATGGGCGGTTTTTGTTGCCGATCTTGAAGTCCGATGCAGTGGATGCGGCGCAGCTTTTGCCGATGATTTCACGCGGACTGATCAATGGTCAGGCCTTGGAAATCGGGGGGCGGGCGCAGGTTTCGGGGCGTGTGTTTCCTTGGTGGGCGGTGCCTGACTCGGTGTTGGCTTCGGCGGGGGATGAAGTCCGCGTAGGCAACGCGGTGCAATGGCTGAGCGAGGAGCATCCCGCATTGTTCGAGGCGTTTCCCGAGGCGGTTTTGCGTTGCAAGGTCAGGCGGTTTTTTCAGGTTTCAATGTCGGAAGAATCGTCGCAATCGGCGTTGTTGGCGTATTTGCTGGCAGAGCTGGAGTGACATTTCCGGGCGAAGGCTTCGGACGTTTCCTTCGAGTTGCGGCGTTTTTCATGAACTGGTGGGCGGCGGGTTGCAGGGATAGTCTTTTCGTTGTCACTGCGAGAGTGGTGACAGGGTGTAGGAACCCTCGCTTTCATGAGGTTACAGCTCGTTGGATTTCTGCGGCACTTGATTCAAGTCCATAAGATCGTTCACGGCGGCTGTGCGTGGGACACGCTTCGGCGTGACCGAGGTCCATGATTGCTCGGTTCCTACTCTTGCGCACAGCTGCCACCCAAACCTGTAGGAAGGTGCGTTGGCGGCTAACGTTTATCAATCATGGAGATAACAAAATGACGAACATGCACCCCGATCCACCCTACGAAAAAATCATCCCCCATCCCGACAACCGCTTCATGGCCCTCACCGGCAACTGCAGCGACATGCCCACCCTGTTCATCGACACCCACGTCCCCTCCGACATCCTGATGGACGCTGCCAACCACCGCATCCGAACCGTCGTCCAGGTGCTGGAAAACCTGTGCATGCGCGGCTCGATCGAGTGCGACTCGATGATCCTCAGCGACTTCGCCCAGCTCTGCGTGATCCCGTTGCGCGAAGGCTGCGATCTTTTGACGTTGAGGCAACGCTGAGCGCGTAATCAGTCTGAGATATACGCATCCTGCGACTTGATAAATGCTTCGAAGGCAGGTGAGTTGTAAATTTCGAGGCAAGAATAAAACACAACATTTTTGCCCGATTGCTTGCTGGTAGAAGAAGCCTTCGCATATGCGTCAGTCATGAATTTTTCGGTTTCCGCATAAGGGTCATGGATGACTTCAAGCGTATCTTCATTCTGCGATATTGCGTGTTGCCCTTTACCCATTGCGGAGTAGGCGCCAATAGCTAGTCCGATATCCGACTTGATGTCGGACTGATTTTTGAACTGATTCGATATGCAGTTGGCGAGACCGTAATTTTTCAGTGATGTCCTCGCACTGTTCACGTCTACTTCGCTTGCCAGGGCATTGCCAGATGCACCCAAAATGCTGAATGCGATGATTAGCTGGAACTTCATCCCTTTAACTCCCAAAAGTTGATCTTTTCCAGCGTTACGCCTGCCCGGTCGTAAGTGTGGCTATCTGGACGATGGTAGTCACTGTTGTCTCCGGTTGTGCTGCCATTCCACAAAGTCGCATGACCTGTAGCATCGAGCCATCCGGTGATCTCCATGATAATCACGCCTTTCTTGCCATTGATGAAATCCGCCTCACTCATTTTTAGCTCGCGATCCGGAGCGCCCCAGTTGTGTTTCAGGAACGTCAAAAAATCTGCGACTTTCATGATGTAGGGGAGTTGGTCTGCGCCGGCCAGACGATAAATGGACTTGCTCGGAATGATCGTTCCTTTCGGAATTTTGTATCCACCATAATTAAATCCCCTGCTTATCCTCAGTGCGCAAGCGTTCGCGTAAGCGTCAGGCTTTTCTGCTCGGGCTGCCTCAACGTTACCCCCAACAAGCGCATAAACATCAATCGAGCTTTTCAGGCCAACTTCTGCGTAAGCAGTCCACAGAGTGCTGAATTTTGGACGCTTTACGACGATGTTAGTGTTTACGCCACCTGAGCTGATATTGAGCTGAGCCATTAGACCTCACCTTCCATGTCGAAGACTTCACCTTGAAAAGCGTTTGGAATAATCGCTATACCTTTCGCCCCCACGGTGCCGGACAGAGTTTTTTCTGCTGCACCCGTGATCGTCACACTAACGATCTCGCCGGGTGAGTAACCCGAAGTTTTTACATGAATATTCAGGTCGGTGTAGAAGCGAGAAACCGAGTCGACCGGAATCTGGCTCTCCCCATATGAAAGCGTAATGCGTTGAATACTCTTTGGTTTGGGTATCAAAGGGATGATGGCTGAGAAGCTCGCAGCGCTGTGTTCGCCGCCGCCAAAGACGGATGATTGACCAGAGAGAACAGTGTTGGATTTCGGTGGACAACCACACGCTACATAATCGCCCTCTAGCGCAACCGGCCCTGCAGGTAGAGTGACTGTTCTTGGTCCGACAGCGACGATGGGGCCTTTGCCAGGAGGGCATACAGGGCAACTGGCTATGTGGCCGATGGACGAAGTGCTCACGGCGTAATCAATGTTAATTCCGACGTTTCCTTCCAGTACCGAGCCTCCTGTTGAAGTTGGAGCACCGATTCCGATCACCTTTCTACCCATGTAAATTTCCCTCTTTACAGGTTTTAAGTGAGACGGATCTTCGCATTCCCTCTGCGATTGGAACGACGTGAATTCAGTAGGAAGATGTTTCTTTATGTTGCTTTTGTCGCGATGTGGCGTGGACGGTCGCCGCCAACTACCGCATACGCACGGTCGTCCAGGTGCTGGAAAACCTGTGCATGCGCGGCTCGATCGAATGCGATTCCCTCATCCTTAGCGACTTCGCCAAACTCTGCGCCATTCCCTTGCGCGACGGCTGTGATTTGCTCGACGTCATCGGTCGACGCTTGGGCGCCACGCCTTCCTGATACCGCGAGATCAAAAGATCGCATTTGCAAGCATGTTTGTTGGCATGGTTATTTTTGCTGTTAGATCTTTTCCACATTCCCCAGGAGTCTTCCCGCCGGGCCCTCAGATACGGTAAAGCTGACCCTATCGCCCTTTTTCAGATTCGGGTTGGCTGGAGTTGTTACGCTAAGCTCTCCGCTGTTGTCATCGGGCTGAACAGACACAGAATACGTTGGATAAACTCCGTTCGGATCTACGGTATAGGTTCCGCTGACGGTGCCCTTGCCCGGTGTAACTACAATATCCTTTGCCATTTCCAGCCTCCTTCCATCAATAAAAAATACTCGGCAATCGATTCATTCGTGCCTTGGTAACTATCAGTCAGCATTGCTGGCGGCGCTACTGTCAGACCTGACAGGTAGTTGACGGAATAATGACCGTTTGTCTGAGTCGGTCGTACTCTCCACGAAAAATCGCAGCCTTGATACAGACTGCTCGGGATCATCTGTAGTGTCGAAGGCTGCGATCTTTTGACGTTGAGGCCCTCTCGGCTGCCAACCCCTGACTTGCCGCCCGGTAAAAGGTAAACTTTGCGCCCTTCGCAGGAGCAGCCATGAATTATCGTCACGCCTTCCATGCCGGCAATCACGCCGATGTGTTCAAACACCTGACCTTGACCCGCATCATCGCCTTGATGTCGCGCAAGGAGCAGCCGTTTGCCTATCTCGACACGCACGCCGGCATCGGTCTGTATGACTTGCAGGGCGATCAGGCCAACCGTACCGGTGAGTACCTGGAAGGTATCGCGCGCTTATGGGATCAGCCGGATCTGCCGGCGCTGACCGCCGACTATATGAAGGTGCTGCACGAGATGAACCCGGATGGCCAACTGCGCTACTACCCGGGTTCGCCGGAGCTGGCGCGGCGCCTGACCCGGCCGCAGGACCGGGTGATGCTCAACGAGAAACACCCGGAAGACGGCGTGCTGCTCAAGGACAACATGGCCGGTGATCGCCGGGTAAAAGTGCATCTGGGCGAGGGCTGGCACGTTGCGCGGGCGATGTTGCCTGTGCAGGAGAAGCGTGCGGTGATGTTGATTGACCCGCCGTTCGAACAGCTCGATGAAATGCAGCGGTGTGCGGCATCGATGAAAGAGGCGATTGGCCGGATGCGCCAAACCGTGGCGGCGATCTGGTATCCGGTGAAGGATCAGCGTGCATTGCGGCGTTTCTATCAGGACTTGGCTGGCACCGGTGCGCCGAAGTTGTTGCGCGTAGAACTGCTGGTGCATCCGCTGGACACGCCGAACAGCCTGAACGGTTCGGGCATGGCGATCGCCAATCCGCCGTGGGGGCTGGAGGAAGAATTACGTGAGCTGCTGCCGTGGTTGTCGAAGAAGCTGGGGCAGACCCAGGGCGGGTGGCAGATGGACTGGTTGATTGCCGAGAGTTGATCAACGGCAAGATTAAAAGATCGCAGCCTTCGGCAACTCCTACCCAGTTCGGCGTCGTCCACCAATGTGCGTACGACCTTTGATCTCCTGTAGGAGCTGCCGAAGGCTGCGATCTTTTGCTTTAAAGGGTCAGTTACCCGCCAGGCTCGGTGGCATGCACACGCCGGTGCCGCCAATCCCGCAATAACCCTCAGGGTTCTTCGCCAGATACTGCTGGTGATACGCCTCGGCGAAGTACACGGTTGGTGCCTGCTCGATCTCGGTGCTGATCTCACCCAGGCCCGCCTTCGACAACTCGGCCTGGTAGGTCGCTTTGCTCTTCAGCGCCGCGTCCAGTTGTTCAGGTGTGGTCGCGTAGATCACCGAGCGGTACTGGGTGCCGATATCGTTACCCTGGCGCATGCCTTGTGTCGGGTTATGCAGTTCCCAGAACATCGCGAGCAGTGCTTCGTAGCTGACTTGCGCTTTGTCATACACCACCAGCACCACTTCAGCATGGCCGGTCAGGCCTGAGCAGACTTCTTCGTAAGTCGGGTTCGGTGTGAAACCGCCGGCGTAACCGACCACGGTGCTGACCACGCCTTCACGCTGCCAGAAGCGGCGTTCGGCGCCCCAAAAACAGCCCAGACCGAAAATCGCAAAATCGACGTCCTGGAAAAACGGGCCAAGCAGCGGGGTTTCTTCGAAGACGAAGTGTTTTTCCGGCAGGGTCATCGCAGTTTCGCGGCCGGGCAGAGCTTGATCTTTAGTGGGGAGCACGTTTTTGTTCACCAGAATTTCCGAGCGCAGAACCATGATCGTTCCTCTCAGTCAGGATGGGATGTAAAAAATCAGACCGCCAGTGTGCCCAATGATGCCCGATTTCGCACTATTCAAATGTGGGAGCGACGGTGCGACGATTCCACAGGGGAAATTCATCGACAGGGGAGATCTGTGGTGCTCAGAGGCAGAGCGGGCCGCGTGGGTAGCGTTTGAGGGCCTGGATCAGCTCGGCGCCCGGGATTGGCCGATCGAACAGGTAGCCTTGGCCGACATCGCAGCGATGACGACGCAGGAACGCCAGTTGCTCGGCAGTCTCGATACCTTCGGCCACGACTTTGAGTTTCAGGTTGTGGGCCATGGCGATCACCGCGGAGGTGATTTCCATGTCGTCCTGGTTGTCGGGGATTTCGTGGATGAAACTGCGATCGATCTTGATGACGTCGATCGGGAATTTTTTCAGGTAGCTGAGCGATGAATAACCGGTGCCGAAGTCGTCCATGGCCAGGGTCAGGCCCAGGCGCTTGAGCTGATCGAGCTGCAGGTGCGTGTCTTCGGTGGCTTCGAGCAGCAGGCCTTCGGTCAGTTCCAGTTCGAGCAGATTGGCCGGCAACGCTTCTTCCTTGAGGATGTTGGCGATGGAGGAGACCAGGTCCGGATCGGAGAATTGCTTGGGCGACAGGTTGATCGCCACTTGCAGATTGCCCATCCCGGCGGCGGTCAGGGCTTTGCTCATGCGGCAGGCCTGACGGGCGATCCACTTACCGATCGGAATGATCAGACCGGTTTCTTCGGCGACGCTGATGAACTGGTCCGGGCGAATCATCCCGCGTTCCGGATGATTCCAGCGCAAAAGTGCTTCCATGCCCAGCAGGCGACCGCTGCGCAGGCATAGTTTTGGCTGGTAGAACACGTCCAGTTCATTCTGGGTCAGGGCGCGGCGCAGGTTGTTCTCAACGAACAGTTTGTAACTGGCCTCGGCATTCAGCGCTTCGGTAAAGACTTGCACCTGATGTTTGCCGTTGGCCTTGGCCTTGTGCAGGGCCAAACCGGCGTTACGCATCAGGGTTTGTGGATCACGGCCGTGCAGCGGCGCGCAGGCCAGGCCTACGGAGCCGGTGACGCTGATCAGTTGGTTGTCGACGAACATCGGTTTGTCGAGGGTCATCAGCAACTGGCTGGCGATCTGTTGGCCGGCCTCAAGGTCGGTGTTGTCGAGCAACACAGCGAATTCGTTACTGGCGAAACGGGCGAGGCTGCCGCTCGGGCTCAGGCTGTTGCGCAGACGGCGGGCGAGGCTGATCAACAGTTTGTCGCCGGTCTGATGGCCGAGGCTGTCGTTGATCCGTTTGAAATTGTCGATGTCCACCAGCAGCAGGCTGATCGGGGTATCGCTATCCCGGGCGAAGCGTTCGTCCAGATTACGGATAAATGCAGGCCGGTTGCCGAGGTTGGTCAGGTTGTCGGTGTACGCCAAACGCTCGATGCGTTGCTGCGCCAGTTTGGTCTGGGTGATGTCTTCGTAGATGCCGATGTAATGCGTCAGCTCACGGTTGTCGCCGTACACCTTGGAGATCGACAACTGGCCCCAGTACGGTTCGAGGTTTTTGCGGCGGCTCTTGAATTCGCCCTGCCAACTGTTGCTCTTGGCCAGCGCCGAGGGCGCGTCGAACAGCAGTTCGCTGAGGTTTTCCAGGGCCGGCAGTTCCGACAGGCGCTGGCCGTGGACTTCCTCGGTGGTGTACTGGGTGATGGCGGTGAAGCTGGGGTTGACGTACTCGACCACGCCGTCGCAGTTGACCAGCAAAAACGCGTTGGCACTTTGCTCGACCGCACGCTGGAACAGATGCAGGGCGCTGGTGGCGGTGCGGCGATTGTGGTTGTTGATCACTTGTGCGAACTGGTCGGCCAGTTCGCCGGCAAAGGCGATTTCATCGGACTGCCAGGCGCGGGTGACGCCGGTCTGTTCCAGGCACAACACGCCGACTACGTGGCCGTCGACGCGGATGCTGGCGTCGAGCATGGCATTGACGTCACGCGGGCGCAGGGCCTCGGCCATTTCGCGGGTACGCGGGTCACGCATCGCGTTGTGGGCGTCAATGGCGCGGCTACTGTGCAGCGCCTCCATATAGTCGGGGAAGCTGCTCACGTCGATCACGTCGGGCAGGATGTACTCCTGCGTTGCGCGGTGGTAAGCCGAGATCGGCACCAGTTGCTGGCCGTCGAGGTTCCACAGGCTGGCGCAGTCGATTTCGTAGATGTCGCAGGCACTGCGGGTGATCAGTTCGGCGGCTTCTTGCAGCGAGTTGTGCGTGCTGTAGCGCTGACGGGCGAGCAGCAGAATCAAATCTTGCTGGGCACGCACGCGTTCGAGGTGTTGCAGTTGTTCCTGCTGGGCGCGCTGGTTCAGTTCAAGGGCGATTTGCAGTCGGGAATTCTGGGTTTCGAGGTCAACGGAGGGCAGTGCTTGCGCATCGTCAAAGACCTTGTCAACCGCCAGCAGATAGCCGCGCAGCAGATGGCGGTTGTGCTGTTTATACGCCTCGCCGAGTTCGAGGATACTCAACATGCCTGCCATGGTGTGCAACGTATAGCGCACCAGATAGTACGGGCCCACGCTGAGCTGCTGCTGGATCGCGTCGTGCAGTTGATAACGCGCTTCGGGTTCCATCAGGCTGGCGTAAGGCGAGCCGACCAGCGCGCAGAGCTCGACGGCCGGTTGACCGAACTGGCGTTCGCAGTTGGGATCAAGAAACAGCATCGCCCAGCTGGCTTCATTCAAGCGCTCGAAACGCAGCATGCCGAGCCGCGAGGGCACAGGCAACTGCGTCACTACCTCGGCCGCCGTACGGCTGGCGGCATCGGGTTGGCTCTTCATGAAGGAAACTCGCTTGGAAATATGCTGAACGCGCCGGGCTCTCGCCCTCTTTACTGTTGCCTGCGGCAAGGTTGCATCATTGCGGCACTGACTGACAAGAGTGATGAAGGCCAAGTGCTATAAGAATGTGTCGGCTGCTCGGAGCATTTCTGCAGTGGGGGCGATAAAAGAGCCAAAGATCGCAGCTTGCGGCAGTGCCTGCGGGGGGTTGCAACCTATGCAGGCGCCGCCGAAGACTGCGATTTTTTGCGTTTCAGCGCAATTTCAGGCTGATGGTTTGCAGCTTTTTCCCGTTCTGATCGTGGTAATTGACCAAGATTTGATCAGTCTCGACCACAAGGTGGGCGAAGTTGTCCTCGCCGACCACCTCGCTGGTCAATTCATGCACATAGTCGCCCGCCGCCGTGCGCACCAACGGCTGATCAAGGATGAAGGTGGACGCCTTGGCGTACGGCAAGAGTTTGCTGTTGCACAGCGGCGAGGAAACGATGGTGTGGACTTCAAAGTCCGGATCCTGGCTGTGTGTCAGGCGCGACGTCAGCGAGCCGTGTACGTCGCCAGAAACGAACACGACATTTTTGATCTGTCGGGTGCGGATGGTTTCGAGCAGGCGCAGACGCTGTTCCGGAAAGGCTTTCCAGGCGTCATCGCCGTGAAACTTGCGATCCGGGTAAAACATGACACTGGTGACCACGAACTTGACCCGTGCCGGGCTGTTGATCAGCCATTTAAGCAATGCTTGCTCTTGCGCCTCATCGAGAATGCGTCGGTCACTGGCTGACAAGTTGCGGCGAGTGCGACTGTCGGTCACAAACCACTCGATATCGCCGTCACTGAATTGGTACCAATAGTGCTTAAGCGTTGAACGATCAACTTGACCACTCGTTGTCAGTGCGTGTGCCGGGCTGTGACTGACTTGATACAACTCATACGCGGCCATGGCATTGCGATACAACTCATGATCGGATTTACCGGCGTTTGCCGGCCAGTTGTCTTCGATTTCATGATCATCAAGAATCATGTAGGTCGACGTCGTTGACATCAGTCGTTGTATGTTGGGTTGTGAAAACGCTGCGCGGTACTTTGCAAGAATATCTTTATATTCCCGATCCGGTGCAATCAGGTTCAGGTCATCGACATAGATTTGATCTCCGGTCATGAGTGTTGCACTGATCGGCGGCTGTGCGCCTTCGATCAACTGGTTGATAGATGCAAAGATCCGGTCGCCTAAATGGGGCAGCGACGCGATACCTGCCGTCATGCGCAGGTAGCGGCATGAGCCGACGATGTATGCACGAGGTTGCAAGGCTTTGCTGGAGCGGGTGCGAAACCGGTAAATCTCCCTCGGCCACTGCAGCGGCAACTCCGCCACACTGTGAACGGTATGCACGGGATTCATCGGGCTGAACCATACTGCCTGGTACTCATACTCGGTATCAGTGCTCAAGTTGTTGAGTGTCAGTACTTCCGTCATGTCGCGTAGCGCGCTTAACTTGGCGAACGTACCTTTTGACCAGTGTTGTGATCCGGAACTGCGGTAACGGATTGCAGCAAATACTGCTGCATTGCTTTGATAATCGCCGCGAATAAGAACTCGCGCATGGTTAGTTGTGATGTGACCTATGAGTGGGCCAATAGTCGGTTTGAACATGTTCGAATCCATTCGAATTAACGTTTGATTGGGAATAACTAAGGCAAGAATTTTTAGTTAACTTTGCTGTGTCAAGACTAGTTATGTAGGGAATAAAAATATCGTCGCGAAGTGGACGGTGGTCGTAGCTGATGTCAGTACAACCTGTGGGAAAAAACCGCAGCTTGGTTTTCGCGAGACAAAAAAAAGCCCCGTCAAACTGACGGGGTTGAGGTACGAGCGTGTGGCGCTCGAAAACGTGAAACGCAAGCGGCCCTCCATTGCCGGAGGGCCGCTTGGGATTACAGCAGGATGGTGCGGATGTCCGCCAGCAGGCTGCCCAGACGCTGGGTGAAGCGTGCAGCGGCGGCGCCGTTGATCACTCGGTGATCGTAGGACAGCGACAGTGGCAGCATCAGTTTCGGCTGGAAGGCTTTGCCGTCCCAGACTGGCTGGATGGTTGCCTTGGAAACACCGAGAATCGCCACTTCCGGCGCGTTGACGATCGGCGTGAAGCCGGTGCCGCCAATGTGGCCGAGGCTGGAAATGGTGAAGCAGGCGCCTTGCATGTCGTCAGCGGTGAGCTTCTTGTCGCGGGCTTTGGCGGCCAGCGCAGCGGCTTCGGCTGCCAGTTGCAACAGGCTCTTCTGGTCGACGTTCTTGATGACCGGTACCAGCAGGCCATCCGGGGTGTCGACGGCGAAGCCGATGTTCACGTATTTCTTGCGGATGATCGCTTTGCCGCTTGGCGCCAGCGAACTGTTGAAATCCGGCAGTTCCTTGAGCATGTGCGCGCACGACTTGAGCAGCAGCGGCAGGATGGTCAGCTTGACGCCAGCCTTCTCTGCAACGGCTTTCTGGGCAACGCGGAACGCTTCCAGCTCGGTGATATCAGCCGAATCGAACTGGGTCACGTGCGGGATGTTCAGCCAGCTGCGGTGCAGGCTCGACGCGCCGATCTGCATCAGGCGAGTCATCGGCACTTCTTCGATTTCGCCGAAACGGCTGAAGTCGACGACCGGAATCGGCGGGATGCCCGCGCCACCGGTTGCGCCAGCAGCAGCGGCCGGTGCTTCCTTGGCCTTCTGCATCATCGCTTTGACGTAAACCTGAACGTCTTCCTTGAGGATGCGACCGTGTGGGCCGCTGGCGCCGACCGCATTAAGTTCAACACCGAACTCACGGGCCAGTTGACGCACGGCAGGGCCGGCGTGCACTTTGGCGCCCGGTTTGGCCGGCGCCGCAACCGGCGCGGCGGCAGCAGGTGCAGCGACTGCCGGAGCAGCGGCAGGCGCTGGAGCACTTGGCGCAGCAGCGGCTGGAGCCGGGGCTGCCGCAGGGGCCGCGCCTTTGACTTTCAGCTTGAGGATCAGGTCGCCGGTGCCGACTTCGTCGTCCAGCTTGATGGAAACGCTTTCCACCACGCCAGCGGCAGGCGATGGAATTTCCATGCTCGCCTTGTCGGATTCCAGGGTGATCAGCGATTGATCAGCCTCGACGGTGTCACCAGCCTTGACCAACACTTCGATGATCTTGGCCTTGCCGGCCGAACCGATGTCCGGGACATGGATGTCCTGAACGCTGTCGGCCACTGGGGCTGCCGGGGCTGCCGCAGGAGCAGGTGCAGCAGCAGCGGCTGGCGCAGCAGCCTGAGCCGGAGCGGCTGCAGCCGGTGCCGCAGCACCTGCCACTTCCAGGTCCAGAATCAGGTCGCCCGTGCCGACTTCGTCGTTGAGCTTGACGCTGATGGCCTTGACCACGCCCGCAGCAGGCGACGGGATTTCCATGCTCGCCTTGTCGGACTCCAGAGTGATCAGCGATTGATCAGCCTCGACGGTGTCGCCGACCTTGACCTGAATCTCGATGATCTGGGCCTTGCCCGACGAGCCGATGTCCGGCACGTGCACTTGCTGAACCGAAGCGGCAGCCGGGGCCGCGGCTGGTGCGGCAGCAGCAGGTGCGGCGGCCGGTTTTTCTTCGGCTTTGGCGGCAGGCGCGGCGGCAGGCGCAGGGGCCGCTTGCGCAGCGCCCTCGACTTCCAGCTCAAGCAGTTCGTCGCCTTCTTTCAGGCGGTCGCCCAGCTTCACTTTCAGGCTTTTGATGACGCCGGCCTTCGGGGCCGGCACTTCCATGCTGGCCTTGTCCGATTCCAGAGTCAGGATGCTCTGGTCGGCTTCGATGCGGTCGCCGACCTTCACAAACAGTTCAATTACTTCACCTTCACCGCTGCCGATGTCAGGTACGCGAATGAGTTCGCTCACAGGGTTTCTCCTCAGCAGTCCAGTGGGTTGCGTTTTTCCGGGTCGATGCCGAACTTGGTGATGGCTTCAGCCACGACCTTAGGTTCGATATCGCCACGGTCAGCCAGTGCTTCCAGGGCTGCCAGCACCACGAAATGACGGTCGACTTCGAAGAAATGACGCAGTTTCTTGCGGCTGTCGCTGCGGCCGAAACCGTCGGTGCCCAGGACTTTGAATTCCTTGGACGGTACCCACTGACGGATCTGCTCGGCGAACAGCTTCATGTAGTCGGTGGATGCAATGACCGGACCTTTACGGCCGCTCAGGCATTCTTCGACGTAGCTCTGCTTAGGCTTCTGGCCAGGTTTCAGACGGTTGCTGCGCTCTACGGCCAGGCCGTCGCGACGCAGTTCGTTGAAGCTGGTGACGCTCCATACGTCAGCGCCGATGTTGAACTCTTCACGCAGGATCTTCGCCGCTTCACGCACTTCACGCAGGATGGTGCCGGAGCCCATCAGCTGTACGTGGTGGGCTGCTTCGCGGGTGTCTTCTTCAAGCAGGTACATGCCTTTCTTGATGCCTTCTTCGGCACCGGCCGGCATGGCTGGCTGCTGGTACGACTCGTTCATCACGGTGATGTAGTAGAAGATGTCCTGTTGCTCTTCGGTCATCTTCTTCATGCCGTCCTGAATGATCACCGCCAGCTCGTAGCCGTAGGTCGGATCGTAGGTGCGGCAGTTCGGGATGGTGGCAGCCAGCAGGTGGCTGTGACCGTCTTCGTGCTGCAGACCTTCACCGTTCAGGGTGGTACGGCCGGCGGTGCCGCCGATCAGGAAGCCACGGGTACGGCTGTCGCCAGCGGCCCAGGCCAGATCGCCAATACGCTGGAAGCCGAACATCGAGTAGAAGATGTAGAACGGCAGCATCGGCTGGTTGTGGCTGGAGTACGAAGTACCGGCGGCGATGAAGGAACTCATGGCGCCCGCTTCGTTGATGCCTTCCTCAAGGATCTGACCTTTCTGGTCTTCCTTGTAGAACATCACCTGGTCTTTATCGACTGGCTCGTAGAGCTGGCCAACGGACGAGTAGATGCCCAGTTGACGGAACATGCCTTCCATACCGAAGGTACGGGCTTCGTCCGGGATGATCGGTACGATGCGCGGGCCGATTTCCTTGTCCTTGACCAGTTGCGCGAGGATCCGCACGAACGCCATGGTGGTGGAAATTTCGCGGTCGCCGGAACCGTCGAGGATGGCCTTGAGGGTGTCCAGGTCCGGCGTCGGTACGCTGAAGCTCTTTGCGCGGCGCTGAGGCACGAAACCGCCCAGTGCAGTGCGACGCTCGCTCAGGTAGCGGGCTTCGGCGCTGTTTGGCTCTGGCTTGAAGAACGGCAGGTTCTCCAGCTCTTCGTCCTTGACCGGAATGTCGAAGCGGTCGCGGAACAGCTTCAGGCTTTCGACATCGACTTTCTTGGTGTTGTGCGCGGTGTTTTTCGCTTCGCCGGCACCGGTGCCATAACCCTTGATG
This sequence comes from Pseudomonas sp. RA_105y_Pfl2_P56, assembly GCF_963970845.1. NCBI lineage: Bacteria > Pseudomonadati > Pseudomonadota > Gammaproteobacteria > Pseudomonadales > Pseudomonadaceae > Pseudomonas > Pseudomonas sp. RA_105y_Pfl2_P56. The sequence continues at coordinate 62,233 of NZ_CAXAPL010000018.1, read as the reverse complement.
GTCTTGGCCAGGATGACGGTCGGTTGTTCTTTGTGGTTGACCGCTTCGTGGTACGCCGCGTAGACCTTGTACGGGTCGTGGCCGCCACGGTTGAGTTTCCAGATCTCGTCGTCGGACAGGTCTGCAACCATCGCCTTGAGTTCTGGCGTGTTGAAGAAGTGTTCACGGACGAACGCGCCGTCTTTGGCTTTGTAGTTCTGGTACTCGCCGTCAATGACTTCGTCCATGCGACGTTGCAGGATGCCGTCGACGTCTTTGGCCAGCAGTGGGTCCCAGAAACGGCCCCAGATGACTTTGGTCACGTTCCACTGAGCACCGCGGAACACGCCTTCGAGTTCCTGGATGATCTTGCCGTTGCCGCGAACCGGGCCGTCCAGGCGCTGCAGGTTGCAGTTGATGACGAAGATCAGGTTGTCCAGTTTCTCGCGGCCGGCCAGGGAGATCGCGCCCAGGGATTCGGGCTCGTCGCACTCGCCGTCGCCCAGGAAGCACCAGACTTTCTGTTTGCCCGGCTGGATGAAACCGCGATGTTCCAGGTACTTCATGAAGCGTGCCTGGTAGATCGCCTGGATCGGGCCCAGACCCATCGATACGGTCGGGAACTGCCAGAAGTCAGGCATCAGCCAAGGGTGCGGGTAGGACGACAGGCCCTGACCGTCGACTTCCTGGCGGAAGTTGTTCATCTGGTCTTCGGTAATGCGGCCTTCCATGAACGCACGGGCATATACGCCTGGCGAGGTGTGGCCCTGGAAGTAGATCAGGTCGCCGCCGTGTTCGTCGGTCGGGGCCTGGAAGAAATAGTTGAAGCCGATGTCATACAGGGTCGCGCTGGAAGCGAAGCTGGAGATGTGACCACCCAGGTCAGAATCTTTCAGGTTCGTACGCATTACCATGGCCATCGCGTTCCAGCGTACCAACGAGCGAATGCGGCGTTCCATGAACAGGTCGCCAGGCATGCGTGCTTCGTGGGTTACCGGGATGGTGTTGCGGTAAGGCGTGGTGATGGCGTAAGGGAGCTGCGAGCCGCTGCGGGTCGCGAGTTCACCCATACGGGTCATCAGATAGTGAGCACGGTCTTCGCCTTCTTTGTCGAGAACCGATTCCAGGGCGTCCAGCCATTCCTGGGTTTCGACGGGATCGAGGTCTTGCATGGCTTGCTCCAGGGCGGAAAGGCTTCCAGAATCGGTTGCCTGAGTTTGCGACTGGCCTTGTGGGCAGACGATTTAAAATTCTTGGATTGCCGACAGGTTGTTCCGGCGGCGTGTAGTTTTACTACAAATCTTCCGGCATTTCAGCCTTTCGGATGTATAGACGAGTAGTAAAACTACAGATGAAAGGCTTGTGGCCTCTGACTGCGTTGTGAGAATAATCGTTAAGGTTGGTCGATTACCATCCAAAAAAGGTGAAAGTTTGATGTTGGCTGCCAAAGAAAAAGAAATATCAGCTATTTCTAACTTTTGTTCGACAGTCCTTCGCGTAGCGGGTTTTCATCATTCACTACAAGCGGCCATTTCCACGCCGATCAAGGATAGACCATGACCCTGCCCGTGCTTGCCGAACTGCCCGCCATTCTCCTGCCGTTGGTCAGCCGATCCGAGCAGTCGTTCCGTACGGCCGTCGCTTCGCTGGAAGACGATCACGGCTTCTCGACCTGGACGCCGGAGCGCTGGGCGCAATTCGCCCGCGTCACCGCGGCCAGCGAGTTCGTCATTGAACAGAGCGTTCGTGACCCTTTGATGTTGCTGTCGCTGGTGCAATCCGGCGAACTCGAGCGCTCCTATGCCCCCGGTGAACTGTGTGCGCAGATTGCCACTGCCGTAAATGCTGCGCAGACCGAAGATGAACTCGGGCGCGTATTGCGCCGTCAGCGTGCGCGCCATCAGGTGCGGATCATCTGGCGTGACCTGACCCGGCAGGCCAGCCTGGTGCAGACCTGTCGCGACCTCTCGGACATGGCCGACGCCAGCATCGACCAAGCTTATCAATGGCTGTACAGCCGCCATTGCCAGCAATTTGGCACGCCGACCGGGCGTCGCAGCGGCGAGCCGCAGCAAATGGTCATCCTCGGCATGGGCAAGCTCGGCGCGGTCGAGCTTAACCTGTCCTCGGACATCGACCTGATCTTCGCCTACCCCGAGGGCGGCGAAACCGTCGGCGTGAAGCGCGCGCTGGATAACCAGGAATTTTTCATCCGCCTCGGTCAGCGTCTGATCAAGGCCCTCGATCCGATGACCGTCGATGGCTTCGTGTTCCGTGTCGACATGCGCCTGCGCCCTTACGGTTCGTCCGGCGCGCTGGTGCTGAGCTTCAATGCACTGGAGCAGTATTACCAGGATCAGGGCCGCGACTGGGAACGCTACGCGATGATCAAGGCGCGGGTGGTGGCCGGTGATCAAGTGGCCGGTGAGCAGTTGCTCGACATGCTGCGGCCGTTCGTTTACCGGCGTTATCTGGACTTCTCGGCGATCGAAGCACTGCGCACCATGAAGCAGTTGATTCAGCAGGAAGTGCGGCGCAAAGGCATGGCCGACAACATCAAACTGGGCTCGGGTGGCATCCGCGAGGTCGAGTTCATCGCCCAGGCCTTTCAACTGATTCACGGTGGCCGCGATCTGAGTCTGCAACAGCGTCCTCTATTAAAGGTGCTGAGCACGCTGGAAGGGCAGGGGTACTTGCCGCCAGCGGTGATCAGCGAGTTGCGCGAAGGTTACGAATTCTTGCGTTACACCGAGCACGCGATTCAGGCGATTGCCGACCGCCAGACCCAGATGCTGCCGGACGGCGCTCAGGATCAGGCGCGAATTGCTTTCATGCTCGGGTTTGCTGACTGGGCGTCTTTCCACGAAAAACTGATGTTCTGGCGCGGCCGCGTGGCCTGGCACTTTGCGCAGGTGATCGCCGATCCCGATGAGGAAGAGGGCGCCGAAAGCGAAGTGGTGGTGGGCGGTGAATGGCTGCCGCTGTGGGAAGAGGCGCAGGACGAAGAGGCGGCGTGCCGTCAGTTGCAAGAGGGTGGGTTTGGCGATGCGAGCAAAGCGCTGAAGGCACTGGCGAGTCTGCGCGGCAGTCCGCAATTGCGTGCGATGCAGCGATTGGGGCGTGAGCGTCTCGATGCGTTTATCCCGCGTTTGCTTGCCCAAGCGGTCGAGCATGACAACCCGGATCTGGTACTTGAACGTGTGCTGCCACTGGTGGAAGCGGTTGCCCGGCGTTCGGCTTATTTAGTGTTGCTGACCGAAAACCCTGGTGCGCTGCGCCGTTTGCTGACGCTGTGTGCGGCGAGCCCGTGGATTGCCGAGCAGATCACCCGCTTCCCGCTGCTGCTCGACGAGTTGCTCAACGAAGGTCGACTGTTCAAGCCGCCGCTGGCACCGGAATTGGCCGCTGAGTTGCGCGAGCGTCTGACGCGCATTCCCGAAGACGACCTAGAGCAACAAATGGAAGCCCTGCGCCACTTCAAACTGGCGCACCGCTTGCGCGTCGCGGCTTCGGAAATCGCCGGCAGTTTGCCGCTGATGAAAGTCAGCGATTACCTGACCTGGTTGGCCGAGGCCATTCTCGAACAAGTGCTGGCCCTGGCCTGGCGTCAAACGATCGCCAAATACGGCACGCCGCTGCGCACCGACGGCACCTTGTGTGATCCCGGCTTCATCATTGTCGGTTATGGCAAAGTCGGCGGTCTGGAGTTGGGGCATGGTTCCGATCTGGATCTGGTGTTCATCCATGACGGCGATCCGCAGGCGGAAACCGATGGCCCGAAACCGATCGATGGGGCGCAGTTCTTCACCCGGCTCGGCCAGCGGATCATTCACTTGCTGACGGCGCAGACCAACTCCGGCCAGCTCTATGAAGTGGATATGCGTCTGCGTCCGTCCGGTGCGTCCGGGCTGTTGGTCAGTTCGCTCGGCGCGTTTGCCCGCTATCAGGAAAATGAAGCATGGACGTGGGAGCATCAGGCTTTGGTGCGCGCTCGGGTGTTGGTCGGCAGCCAGGATGTCGGTCAGGCCTTCGAGAAAGTCCGCGCTCAAGTGTTGGGCAAAGCGCGGGATCTGGCGAAGCTGCAACAGGAAGTCAGCGAAATGCGTGCGAAGATGCGCGACAACCTCGGCAGCAAGAGCACTGCGGCCGGTACAGCGGCAAATGCCTTCGAGGCCACGGCGCCGTTCGACCTCAAGCAGGACGCCGGAGGTATCGTCGATATTGAATTTATGGTGCAATACGCGGCCCTGGCGTGGTCGCAAAGCCATCCGCCATTGCTGCGCTGGACCGATAACATCCGCATTCTGGAAGAGCTGGAGCGCGAAGGGCTGATGCCTGCCGAAGAGGCCAGCCTGTTGCGTGAGGCGTATAAAGCCTACCGCTCCGCCGCCCACCGGCAGGCGTTGCAGAAGGATGCCGGGGTGATCCCGGGTGACCAGTTTGCCGATGAGCGTCGGCAGGTAGTGCGGATCTGGCGCGAGTTGGGGCTAAGCTGAAGTGCGCCAATGAAGGTAATGAGATTCAGAAGTGGGAGCGAGCCCGCTCCCACAGTGATCTGCGGTGAGTCGCAGATATGTGAACAGATGCAAAACCCTGTAGGAGCGAGCCTGCTCGCGATCGTGGAGTGACACTCGACAGTCATGTTGAAGGTAATGACCCATCGCAAGCAGCCTGTGTTCCCACCGTGATTATCGAGGCGGGGAGGCGTAATGCCTCCCCGGTTCGTTTTTGGAAACCACATGAATATTCTGATCGTTGGGCCCAGTTGGGTCGGTGACATGGTGATGGCGCAGACCCTGTTTCAGTGTCTCAAGCAACGCCACCCGCAATGCGAAATCGACGTACTGGCCCCAGAGTGGAGCCGGCCGATCCTTGAGCGCATGCCGCAAGTGCGCAAGGCCTTGAGCTTTCCGCTCGGCCACGGCGCGCTGGAGTTGGCGACGCGTCGGCGCATCGGCAAATCCCTGGCCGGTCAGTACGATCAGGCGATCCTGTTGCCCAACTCGCTGAAGTCGGCGCTGGTGCCGTTTTTTGCCGGCATCAAGACACGCACCGGTTGGCGCGGCGAGTTCCGCTACGGCCTGCTCAACGACGTGCGCACTCTCGACAAAGAGCGTTATCCGCTGATGATCGAGCGATTCATGGCTCTGGCCTATGACGCGAACGCCGAGCTGCCAAAACCTTATCCGCGTCCGAGCCTGCAAATCGATCCGGTGAGCCGCGAAGCGGCACTGGCCAAATTTGGCCTGACCCTCGATCGCCCGGTGTTGGCCTTGTGCCCCGGCGCCGAGTTCGGCGAGTCCAAACGCTGGCCGTCGGAGCATTACGCCAAGGTCGCCGAAGCGCGTATTCGTGAGGGCTGGCAGGTGTGGCTGTTCGGTTCGAAGAACGATCATGCGGTGGGCGAAGACATTCGCGCGCGGCTGATTCCCGGTTTGCGTGAAGAGTCGGTGAACCTCAGTGGCGACACGTCCTTGGCCGAGGCTATCGATTTGATGTCCTGCGCCGATTCGGTGGTGTCCAACGACTCCGGCCTGATGCACGTCGCCGCCGCGCTGAACCGGCCATTGGTGGCGGTCTACGGTTCGACTTCGCCAGGCTTTACCCCGCCGCTGGCCGAGCATGTCGAAATCGTCCGTCTGGGCCTTGAATGCAGTCCGTGCTTCGACCGTACTTGCCGGTTTGGCCATTACAACTGCCTGCGCCAATTAATGCCGGACGCGGTCAACGATGCCTTGCAGAAGCTGCACGGCTCTGTGGTCGAGGTTCATTAAGTTGCGGGTATTGCTGATCAAGACTTCTTCGCTGGGCGACGTGATTCACGCGTTGCCAGCGCTGACCGACGCGGCTCGGGCCATTCCCGGGATCAAGTTCGACTGGGTGGTGGAAGAAGGCTTCGCCGAGATTCCGACCTGGCACCCGGCCGTTGGTAAGGTGATTCCGGTGGCGATCCGCCGCTGGCGCAAAAACCTCTGGCAGACCCTCAAGAGCGGCGAGTGGAAACGCTTCAAGCAAAGCGTGCGCGCGAGCAAGTACGACTTGGTGATCGACGCCCAGGGCCTGCTGAAAAGCGCCTGGCTGACCCGCTACGTCAAGGCCCCTGTGGCCGGTCTCGATAAAGGTTCAGCGCGTGAGCCGATCGCGGCGCGTTTTTATGATCGAAAGCTCGCCGTAGCGCGGGGGCAGCACGCCGTTGAGCGGGTGCGGCAGTTGTTTGCCATCGCCCTCGGTTATGACCTGCCCAAGGGGCTGGGCGATTACGGCCTGAGTGTCGAGCGACTGGTGGAGTTGCCGCGCAAGAGTGCTTTCGTGGTGTTCCTCCATGGCACGACGTGGGATACCAAACACTGGCCGGAAGCCTATTGGCGTGAGCTGACCGAACGTGTCGGTTACCTCGGCGTCGGCGTGAAGCTGCCGTGGGGCAATCCGCTGGAGAAGGCCCGTGCCGAGCGCATCGCGGCGGGCTTCAAACACGCCGAAGTCTTGCCGAAGCTGAACCTGGCCGGTGTCGGCAAAGTGTTGGCCGGCGCCCAAGCCTGCGTGGCAGTGGACACCGGTCTCGGCCATTTGGCCGCGGCGCTGGATGTCCCAACGATTTCGCTGTTCGGCCCGACCAATCCGGGCCTGACTGGCGCTTATGGCAAAGTGCAGATTCACTTGGCCAGCGACTTTTCGTGCGCGCCGTGCCTGCAAAAGAAATGTACCTACCAACCGACTGCGCAGGATGCCCGTCAGTTTGACCTGAAACGCGAGCAGCCTCTGTGCTTCACGCGTGTGAATCCCGAGCGTGTCGCCAGCCGACTGAGCACGTTGTTAATGGCTGAGGAGCTGCGCTGATGCAATTGGCATTTGTCCTGTACAAATATTTTCCGTTCGGTGGCTTGCAGCGCGACTTCATGCGCATCGCCCTCGAATGCCAGCAGCGCGGCCACCAGATTCGCGTCTACACCCTGATCTGGGAAGGCGATGTACCGCCCGGTTTCGAAGTGCTGGTGGCGCCGGTCAAGGCGTTCTTCAACCATCGGCGCAACGAAAAGCTCACCGCGTGGATGGAGGCCGATCTGGCCAGGCGGCCGGTGGATCGCCTGATCGGCTTCAACAAAATGCCGGGTCTGGACGTTTACTACGCCGCTGACGGCTGTTTCGAAGACAAGGCGCAGAACCTGCGCAACTCGTTGTATCGCCGCTGGGGCCGCTATCGCCACTTCGCCGAGTACGAGCGTGCGGTGTTCGCCAAGGACGCGAAGACGCAAGTGCTGATGATTTCCGAAGTCCAGCAACCGTTGTTCATCAAGCATTACGACACGCCGATCGAACGCTTCCATCTGCTGCCGCCGGGCATTGCCCAGGATCGTCGGCGCCCGGCGGATGCCGGTGAGATTCGCGCCGGGTTCCGCGCTGAATTCAACCTCAAGGACGACGATCTGCTGCTGGTGCAGATCGGCTCCGGGTTCAAGACCAAGGGCGTGGATCGCAGCCTCAAGGCGCTGGCCGCGTTGCCCGCTGAGCTGAAGAAGCGCACCCGGCTGTTTGTAATCGGCCAGGATGACCCCAAATTGTTCCAGATGCAGAGTGCAACTTTGGGCCTGGGCGACAACGTGACGTTTCTCAAGGGCCGCAGCGATATCCCGCGGTTTCTGCTTGGCGCCGATCTGTTGATCCATCCGGCGTACAACGAAAATACCGGCACAGTGCTGCTTGAAGCGCTCGTCGCCGGTTTGCCGGTGCTGGTCAGCGCGGTCTGCGGTTACGCCCATTACATCGCTGAGGCGGATGCCGGGCGGGTGCTGGACGAGCCGTTCGATCAGGCGCAACTGACCCGGTATTTGACAGACATGTTGACCGATGACTCTGCGCGCGCGGCCTGGAGCCGCAACGGTGTGGCCTTCGCCGAGACGGCCGACCTCTACAGCATGCCGCAGCACGCGGCCGATGTGATTCTGGCGGAGCACGCTTAAATGAAGTTGATGCTGGCTGAACCGTTCAAGAGCCTCTGGGCTGGACGCGACCCGTTCACTGAAGTCGAAGGCTTGCAGGGCGAGGTTTACCGCGAACTCGAAGCGCGCCGGACATTACGCACGGAAGTCGACGGCAACGGATTTTTCGTCAAGATCCACCGAGGCATCGGCTGGGGCGAGATCTTCAAGAACCTGCTGACTGCCAAGCTGCCGGTGCTCGGCGCGGGTCAGGAGTGGAAGGCCATCCAGCGTTTGCAGGAAGTCGGTGTGCCAACCATGACCGCCGTTGCCTACGGCGAGAAGGGCAGCAACCCGGCCGATCAGCATTCGTTTATCGTCACCGAAGAGCTGGCGCCGACTATCAGTCTGGAAGACTTCAGCATCGACTGGGTCAAGCAGCCACCGCAGCCGAAACTCAAGCAGGCGCTGATCGCCGAGGTGGCGCGGATGACCGGCATGATGCACCGCGCCGGCGTCAATCACCGCGACTGCTACATCTGCCACTTCCTGTTGCACACCGACAAACCGGTGACGGCCGAGGACTTCAAGCTCTCGGTGATCGACCTGCACCGGGCCCAGACCCGCGCGGTCATCACCCAGCGCTGGCGCAACAAGGACCTGGCGGCGCTGTACTTTTCCGCGCTGGACATCGGCCTGACTCGCCGCGACAAACTGCGCTTCCTCAAAGGCTACTTCCAGCAACCGCTGCGCCAGATTCTGGCTGAAGAAGCGCCGTTGCTGAGCTGGCTGGAAGGCAAGGCCAACAAACTCTACGAGCGTAAGCAGCGTTACGGGGATGCGCTCTGATGGCGGGTTGGACTCTTGAACCGCAATACAGTGATCTCGCCGAAGATTTCGGCAGCCTCCAAGCTGTCTTTGCCCTGCAAGGCGAGCGTCTGACCCGCGACCCGCTGTCCGAGGTCATTCGCGTACAGCGCAATGGCGTCAACTATTACGTCAAGCGCTACGTCGGCGCCGGTAAAGGCTTGCGCCGTTATCTTGGCAAGCCGCGGGTGAAGATGGAGTGGCAGAATCTCAAGCGTTTCGCCAAGTGGGACATTCCCACTGCCGAAGTGGTGGCTTGGGGGCTGGAGCGCCGTGGCGCGGCGTACGATCGAGGGGCGATGATCACTCGCGAGCTGCCCAACACTGAAGACCTCTCGGCACTCGCCGAGCGCAAGGATCCGAAACTCAAGGATCGTGCCTGGGTCGATGGTGTCAGCCGGCAGTTGGCCGCTTATACCCGCACGATGCACGATCACCGCTTTACCCATAACGATCTGAAATGGCGCAACCTGTTGATTGATGACCAGGCGCGGATATTTCTGATCGATTGCCCCAATGGCGAGTTCTGGCGCGGCTTCTGGCTCAAATATCGGATCACCAAGGATCTGGCCTGTCTCGACAAACTCGCCAAATATCACCTGTCCAATACCCAACGCCTGCGCTTCTATAAGCAATATCGCCAGTGCGACCGGCTGAATGCGGCCGATAAGAAACGGATTCGGCACGTGGTGAGATTTTTCGAGGGACGTGAATGACTGATTTTCTGGCCGAAGAAGACCGCGCGCTGCTTGAACGCCATGGTCTGGGCACTTTTGACGCTCTGTGGGCCAAGCAACTGGAAGCGGTGGATGAGCCGAATACGGCCCGTGGCGGCTGGAGCAGCGTCTTCCGTATGGACCTGGAAGGGCAGGGTTACTACCTCAAGCGCCAGAGCAATTATCTGACGCGCACCCTGCATGCGCCCTTCGGCGAGCCAAGCTTTGCCCGCGAGTTCCGTAATATCAGCCGATATCGCAAACTGGGCATTCCTGCGTTGCAGGCGGCTTTTTTCGGTGAGCGCAAAGTCGATGGCGAAGTCCGGGCGATCCTGTTGACGCGCGCGCTGGACGGCTGGAACGATCTGGAATCGCTGCTCGCGAGCTGGGCAGATCTTAGCGCCGCTCAGCACTCGGCCATCCTCAAGGCCTGTGGGCTGCTGGCTCGGCATCTGCACGGCGTACGACAGGTGCATGGCTGCTTCTACCCCAAACACATTTTTCTGCGGGCCACCGGTGACGGGTATCAGGCGCAACTGATCGACCTGGAGAAAACCCGGCCGTTGTTGTTCGGCATGCGTGACCGGATCAAGGATCTGGAGCCCCTGCAACGTCGCGCTACGGCGTGGGGCGAGCCGCAACTGCGTGAATTGCTGGCGGCATATCTCGATCAACCGACCACCAGTGCGCTGCTCGATCATTGGCTCGTTCGCCTGACCGCGCGCCGCAGCCACAAGGAGACTCGCTGATGCAATTGTCCGAGCTGGCCGCTGCCGGACGAACCCCGCAACTGCCACTGACGGTGGCCCTGGCCGATGCGGCCGGTGTTGCGGATTTGCAGTTGCTGAGTCTGCTGCGGGTCTTGCCGGGGCAGCGCTACGTCGGCGCGGGTGTCTGGCGCGGCCGGCCAGTGCTGGCCAAATTGCTGGTCGGCAGCAAGGCATCCCGGCATTTTCAGCGTGAGCTGGACGGCGTGCGCTTGCTGGCCGCGCAAGGCATGACCACGCCGTTGCTGTTGGCCGATGGCCTGAAGGACGGTGAGGGTGGCTGGCTGCTGTTCGAATTCCTTGAAGGCGCCGAAAGCCTCGGCGATGCCTGGGCGAAAGTCGAGTCGCTGCCGGTGCTGGCGGATGAACAGTCTGCGGTGTTGGCCGAGGCGCTTGGCACCATTGGCGAGCTGCACGGCAAGGGGCTCTGGCAGGAAGATTTGCATCTGGACAATCTGCTGCGTCACGGCGGTCAGTTGTACTTGATCGACGGTGCCGGGATTTGTCTGGAAACCGCCGGTCAGCCGTTGTCGCGACAAAAGGTTCTGGAAAATCTCGGAGTGTTTTTCGCCCAGTTGCCCAAGGCGCTGGAACCGTTTACCGAAGAACTGTTGGTGTATTACTTGCTGAGCAACAGCGAGCACGCGCTGCCGCTGGAAGCCTTGCAGAAACAGATCGACAAGGTGCGCCGCTGGCGTCTGAAGGATTACCTGATCAAGGTCGGTCGCGAATGCACGCTGTTCAGCGTCCGGCGTGGCGCGTTCGGCTTGCGCGCCATTCGTCGCGAGGAAGAGGCGGCGATGGTGCCGGTGCTTGAGAGCGCCGATGCGTTGCTTGATAAGGGCCATCTCTACAAGACTGGCGGCGCCGCGAGCGTCGGCAAGGTCGAAGTTGGCGCCCGCACGCTGGTGATCAAACGCTACAACATCAAGGGATTTGCCCATTGGCTCAAGCGGTTCTGGCGCCCGAGTCGTGCCTGGCATTCGTGGCGTGAAGGCAATCGCCTGGCGTTTCTCGGTATTGCCACGCCCAAACCGCTGGCGGTGCTGGAGAAGCGCTTTTTGTGGTTACGCAGTCGCGCCTATCTGGTGACCGAGTTCCTGCCCGGGCCGGACGTCATCGAGCGCTTTGCGCCTTACGTTGAAAGTGGCGAGGCGCCGGAGTCCGAGTTGGTGGCGCTGGATCAATTGTTTGCCCGATTGATTGCAGAACGCATCAGTCATGGCGACTTCAAGGGGCATAACCTGTTCTGGCAGGATGATCGCTGGGCGCTGATTGATCTCGACTCCATGTGCCAGCATTCCTCGGTGGGCACCTTTGCCGGGGCTTATGCGCGAGACCGGGCGCGGTTCATGCGTAACTGGCCGCAGAGTAGCGCGCTCTATCAGGTGATCGATCAGCGTTTGCCCAAAGATATTTCCAGCAATGACTGAGTCGGCTCTTCGAGCCTTTCGCGAGCATGCCTCTCCCTTGGCATGCATTCCTCCTGTGAGATCAGGCTCGTTCGCGAAGAGGCCAGAAAACCGCTAAGAACACTGTGTGCGCAACAGCGGACAAGCATCACTGACTTGTCCTACAGCCTCATCAGAAGCCATGAACTGTGCCCGTTGCAGCCCCGATGCTAATTTGCCTGACGACTTCGGAGGGCGAATCTTGACCGTAAAACAGGCTGTGACGCTGGGTGCTTTTTCGTGGGTTTTGGCTGGCTGTGGCAGTGCCTTGACCGTATTGCAGGATGATGCCGACGTCGCGCGGGACATGCGCAAGCAAAAAACCTACTGCCAGTCCATTCCACGCATTTACAGTGGGTTGGCCTATGATTTTTGCGTGTTGAACGCACCGCCTGATCCAGGCGGCTATCTTGTCCCGTTCGTGTTGCTGGACTTGCCCTTGTCCGGGGTGTTCGACACCGTTGCGCTGCCTTATACGATTTATCGTCAGTCCACTGAAGGCAATATCGGTATCTACTGGCGCAAGGGCGGTTATTGAGTCTTCAGGCAAGGTTTATCCAAACCATTCGCTGCGGGTCAATTCGCACAGGGTAATTCCCGTCATGTTTACGCTATAATCCCGCCCTTTAGCTGTCTCTCGCCCGGAGTGAGGACACATACATCTTCAAGGCGCATCGCGCCTGAACGCAGACTAAAGAGGCTAGACCCCTGTGGCATTGACGATTCTTGGCCTGTCCGGCGCCCTTAGCCATGATCCATCAGCAGCCTTGTACATCGACGGCAAGCTGGTGGCGGCGGCTGAGGAAGAGCGCTTCGTACGCGATAAGCATGCAAAGAACCGCATGCCCTACGAATCGGCGAAGTTCTGTCTTGAACAGGCCGGTATCAAGCCGTCCGATGTTGATGTGGTGGCGATCCCGTTCGCGCCAATCAGCTTGTTCGGCAAGGCACGCTGGCACTACGCCAAGCGTTACTGGTACGCCCCTGATCGTGCGCTTGATGCAATCCTGATGGGCAACCGTCGCTACAAGCGCTATCGCAACAAGATCGTCTGGTGCCTGGAACAACTGGGTTTTGATCCGAAAAAGATCAAGATCGAGCCGGTCGAACACCATTTGGCTCATGCCTCCAGTGCTTACCACTGCTCCGGTTTCAAAGAGAAAACCGCGATCCTTGGCATCGATGGCAAGGGTGAGTACGCCACGACTTTCTTCGGTTATGGCGAAAACGGCAAGATCCACAAGATCAAGGAATTCTTCGACCCTGACTCCCTCGGCGGCTTGTATGGCGCGATCACCGAGTTCCTCGGTTTCGAGATGCTCGACGGCGAGTTCAAGGTCATGGGCATGGCGCCTTACGGTGATGCCAGCAAATACGATTTCTCGCGCTTGGCTTCGTTCGAAAATGGCGAATTGGTGATCAACACCGACTACGCCAACGTCATCGGCCTGCGTCGCTACAAAGAGAAGGGCAAAGGCTTCTACTTCTCGCCGAAGCTGATCGAATGGCTCGGGCCGAAACGTGAAGGTGACATCGCTGACGAACCTTACATCCACTACGCCGCGAGCATGCAAGCGCTGTTCGAGAAACTGGCGCTGCAAATGATCGACCATTACCTGGGCGATGTGCTCAAGGAAACCGGCAAACTGGCTTTTGCCGGTGGCTGTGCGTTGAACGTCAAGCTGAACCAGAAAATCATTGCTCGTGACGACATCAAAGAGCTGTTCGTACAACCGGCGTCCGGCGATGCCGGCACGGCGGTCGGCGCAGCAGCCTATGTGTCCCATGCCCGTGGCGTTCCGGTCGAGAAGATGGAGCACGTCTACCTCGGCCCGTCTTACAGCAACGAAGACGTGATCGCCGCCTGCGCCCGTCACGAGAGCAAGCCGGTCTGGCGCAAGCTCGACAACATGCCCGAGCAGATCGCCAAAATCATGGTTGACGGCAATCCGGTGGCCTGGTTCCAGGGCCGCATGGAATTCGGTCCGCGTGCGCTGGGTGGCCGTTCGATCATTGGCTGCCCGAGCGTCCCCGGTGTCGCCGACCGCATCAATCATCAGATCAAGTTCCGCGAGCGCTGGAGGCCTTTCTGCCCGTCGATGCTCGACACCGTCGCCCCGCAGATGATCAAGATCGATCACCCGGCGCCGTTCATGACCTTCACCTTTGAAGTGGCTGAAGAGTGGAAGACCCGCGTGCCGGAAGTCGTCCACGAAGACGGCACTTCCCGGGCTCAGGTGCTCAAACGCGAATACAACCCGCGCTACTACGACATGATGAAGGCGCTGGAAAGCCTCACTGGAAATGGCGTATCGCTGAACACCTCGCTCAACCGCCGTGGTGAGCCGATGATCTGCTCGCCGACCGACGCGCTGAACATGTTTTTTGGCTCCGATCTGGAATACCTGATCATGGAAGATATTCTGGTAGTCAAAGAAGGCACAAACGCTTATGACACGCTCGGCTGAACGCCATGTGCTGCAGTTCTGTCACGGCTATGACGGGCCGTTCCTCGACTGCGCGCGGCAGTACGCCAGCCTGTTCGCGGGCACAGGCTATCGGGTGACCACGGTCTTTCTGACCGGCGTCGCCGATAGCGAAGTCGCCGCGGCGTGTGCTTCAGATGAAGTGTTGTTCATGGAATACAGTTCCAAGGCTATTCGTGGCCTGAAGCTGGGCGCTATCGGCGATCTGCGAAAGATCGCCGCTTCACGCAACTTCAGTTTCTGTATTGCCCATCGTTTCAAGCCGATTTACATCGCCTTGCTGGGTACTTCGCTGCCGGTGATCGGCGTACACCACGCGTTCGACGATTACAAACGCGGCACGCGCAAGCTGTTCGCGCACATTTTTCGTAAGCGCCTGAGTCTGCTCGGGGTGTCTGATGCGGTGCGTGACGATATGCGCCGATATCTGCCGAAGTGGCCAGCGACGCGGATTCAGACGTTGTACAACCGCATCGACGTGGCTGCATTGCAAGCCTCTCAGATGTCAGTCGGCGAGGCTCGGGAGACACTGGGGCTTGCGGCGGACGCGTTTATCGTCGGCAACGTCGGACGGCTTCACCCGGACAAGGATCAGGCCACGCTGTTGCACGGTTTTGCCGCGGCTTTGCCCGGTCTGCCGGACAACAGCCAGTTGGTGATCCTCGGCGAGGGCCGTCTGGAGCAAGATCTCAAGGCACTGGCTCGCGAGCTGGGTGTTGGCGACCGCGTGATGTTTCTCGGTCAAGTGTCGCAAGCGCGCAATTACTTCCGCGCGTTTGACGTATTTGCCCTGAGTTCTGATCACGAGCCGTTTGGTATGGTGCTGCTGGAGGCGATGGCCGCCGGTGTGCCATTGCTGAGCACAGCGTGTGGTGGGGCAAAGGAAGTGGTTGAAGGCGTGGGCATTCTGTTCCCTATGGGCGACGCCCAACACCTTGCGCAAGGCCTGCAACATCTGGCGGGAATGAATGATCAACAGCGTCTTCAGTGCGCCGAGCTGATGCTCGACCGTTTACGTGAGCGCTTCTCCGACAGCGCGGTGTACGACACCTTCTGGCGTTTGCCGCAAGTTACCGATCTGGCACCGAGGGGCTGATGCTCAACCGATTTCAAGGCTGGCGCGAACGTGGCTGGTCGCCCGTTGACGCCTCCACCTATGCAACAGCCTGGCAGCGTTTTGGCGGCAGCGTCGCGACTCACCCGCTGGTGGTTGAGCGTCTGGCCGATCTGGCCGGCATCCCGGTGCGCTATCTGGCGTGGGAGCAGGACGGTGACGTCAAAGCCGCGATCCCGACCTGGGGCCGTGATCTGGCCTTATCCAAGGACGTACTCAAACGCAGCGGGAAAAAAGGCTTGTTCGACCTCGGCAACGCAGAGTTGATCTTGCCGGCTGCCGCTGATGCTCAGGCTCCGCTGCGTCATCGCGCACGCTATCTGTCGGCGCTCAACGAAAACCGTTTCAGCGGTATGAAGTTGCAGACCGAACAACTGGCCATGGCCCGTACGCCCGAAGAACTGTCGAAGAAATTTCGCTACAACCAGCGCCGCGAATTGCGTCTGCTGGAGGAGGCGGGCGGGGTGGTGCGTCCGGTCGGCGAGTTTTCCAGTGCCGAGTTGGCGGCGATCTACTGCGATCTGTTTCAGCGTCGCTGGGGCTTTCCGGCCACCGGTGCGGCGCGCATGGCGCAGGTCATCGAGCTGTTGCGCGATCTGTTGATCGGCTCGGTGATCTTCCTCAACGACGCGCCGATTGCGATTCAACTGGTCTATCGCGTTGAAGCGCCGCAATGGATCAGTGTTGAGTACGTCAATGGTGGCGTTGATCCAGAGACCCGTGAATTCAGTCCCGGCAGCGTACTGAGCTTCCTCAATACGCAAAGCGCCTGGGAGCATGCTCGGGCGCTGGACAAGCCGATGCGTTTTTCCTTCGGTCGTGCCGACCGTGAGTATAAGGATCGGTGGTGCAATCCTGTGCCGGTGTTCACCGTATGAGCCAGCTCATGAGCCGTAAACAGCAATTGCTCAAACGCCACCGGCGCAACAAGCGTATCGCTCTGCTGGTGGCGCTGATCGTAATGATCTCAGTCGGCGTGCTGGTTGCTTGGTGGCTGCCATTGTTGCTCGCGGTGCTCGGCTGGATCGCCCATGAGGCCTGGTTTGCCGATCATCTGTTCTATTCGCCGAAAGACGATTACCAGTACAGCTTTCCACCATTCACACCACAACCCAAGGTTCACTTGAACGGCGAACAGTTGCGTTTGGATGACGGCGTGATGCTGGTGGATGATGCCACGTTGATTCTGCAGGTGCGGGTCAAAAGCACTTGGCTGGGACGTTTCCTTGACCCTCGGATCGAGTTGGTTGGTGGCCCTCACCCTGATTCGCAAACCTTCGAGCGTGGCGTCAGCGGCCAGCGTTATCTGAACCTCAGTGGTCATGCACACACCCTTTCGCAGGGTCGGCTGCGCTTGCGGGGGCGTTTCTGCCGGGTGGCCGGCAAGGCGGTCCTGTGGGTGCTGGAGCAACCGGATTATCGTCGTCAGCGCGTGATGGTGATCGCGCCGCATGCGGACGACGCTGAATTGGCGGCCTACGGTTTGTATAGTCAGGCCGACGAAGCCTGGATTGTCACCCTGACGGCTGGTGAGATCGAAGCCGAACATTATCAGCAGATGGGCATGAACAAGGTCGAGGCTGCCAGGCTCAAGGGCCGTCTGCGCGCCTGGGACAGTCTGGCCGTGCCGCGTTGGGCCGGTGTGCCGCAGGAGCACTGCGTGCAGCTCGGCTATTTCTGTCTGCAACTGGCAGCGATGCAAGCCGCGCCGAATCAGTCCGTGGGCTCGCGTGAAGCCGATCTGAATGACACGCGACTGTTTCGTCAGTTGAACCCGTTCACCTTGCCCGGTGATGCCGACGGTGCGCCGACCTGGAACAATCTGCTGGCGGACCTGCGTGAGGTTCTGTTGCGCGCACGCCCGGATGTGATCGTGCTGCCGCACCCGACGCTGGATCCGCATCCCGACCACATCTGCGCCCAGCAAGCCGTGGTTGAAGCCTTGAGCCATCTTGACTGGCAACCGACGCTGCTCGGTTACGCCAACCATCTGCACGACAACGACCGTTGGCCGATGGGCGACACAGGGCAGGGAATTGCGCTGCCGCCGGCCTTCGATCCGGCCGTTCCGATGCAGCCACTGTGTCTGCCTCTGTCCATAGAGCAACAACGCGACAAGGCGATGGCGCTCGGCATGATGCATGACTTGCAACCGCCGGCATCACTCAAGCGTCGCCTGCGACGATTGATTCAGTGGCAGTTGGCCAGTAGAGTGCCGTCGGTCTACGGCGAGAATGAATTTTTCAGGAAAGCGGTCAGGCGTCAGGAGTTGTTCTGGCTTCTCAGGCGTGGTGACACTCCTGTTAAGCCGCGTTAATGACATTCGCAGACTGGACTTGCCATCGCCGTTATTTCTCTGCGCATCGACTGGCTGGCTATGGTCTGTTTTCGATTCATGAGCGTCGGGTGGCGGGGCACTTGTATCTGATGTGCAACACCGCGCTCAAGCGCGAGTGGTTCATAAAGATCAAGGACTGGCGGCAACGGTTTACCGATCAGACACATCATGCGATGGACGAAAGCGCATTCAGCCGCATCGGATGGCGATCGTCCATTATCGTATTCCCATTTCGTTTGCTGAAAACGCAACGAATGGTCTCGATTGTCTCAGCCGAATCAGGCCGAAATCAGGCGCATTGCCGCCGGTCATGCTTGGATTATCAATGCAACGGGTTTCCACGAGGGGTCTTATGAGTCAACGATCTAAGGTCCTGCAACTGCAGCCTGATTACAACATCAAGGCACATGATTTTGCCGATCTCTCCGAGCAGATCGTCAAAGCCCTGCCGACGGATCGCTATGAAGTGACCGCAGCGTTTCTGCGCGGTAAACCCGCACCCGGCGAACCGGTGAGCCGTTCTGATCATTCGGTGTATTTCGAGTTTTCCGACAAGTCGCTTAAAGGTATGCGTCTGCGGGCGATGTGGCAGTTGTACAAGTTCTGCCGCCGTGAAAAGTTCGATGTGGTGATCTGCAATCGCTTCAAACCGGTGAACATGATGCTGACGCTCAATCGTTGGCTGAAGGTGCCGTTGTGCATTGGCATTTCCCACGGTTTCGGCGAATACGACCGCTTTTATCGACGCCGCCAGACCCAGCGCCTGATCGATCGGCACTGGCGGCTCGTCGGTGTCTCACCGGCAGTCAAACAGTACCTGCTCGATTGCGACTGCGGTTTCACCGACCAGAACACTTACGCCATCACCAATGCAATCGACATCGAACAGGCCGAAGGCTTGCAGCATAGCCGCGAGCGAGCGCGCGAACTATTGGGGATCGACCCGAATGTGCGGCTGATCGGCGCGCTGGGGCGGTTGGTATCGGTCAAGGGCCACACTTATCTGTTGCAGGCTTTCGCGGCGTTGAAGGACAAGTATCCGAATACTCAGTTGGCGATCATTGGTGCCGGCCGCCTGCAGGAGCCGTTGACTGCCGAGATCGAGCAACTGGGTCTGTGTGGTCGTGCGCACTTGCTGGGTTTCAAGGAAAACGCCCTGCAATATGTGCGCGCCTTCGATATCTGGACCATGCCATCGTTAGCCGAAGGTCTGGGCCTGGCACTACTCGAAGGCATGAGCGGTCACTTGCCGGTGATTGCTTCGAACGTACCGGCCATGTTGCCGTTGATCGAAGGTGCCGGTGGCCTGGCGACCATGCCCAAGGACGTACCGAGCCTGGTCGCGGCGCTCGATACCTACCTCGCACTGTCGGATGACGAACTCAAGGCCAAGGGCGAGCAGGCCTACCGTTATCTGCAGGAGCAACACGACATTGAGGTGTTCCGTCAGGCGTACCTGGACCTGATCGACTCCGGCCTGGAACAGGCCCGCAAGGAGCAGCAGCCGTGAGCGAAGGACAAACCATGCGCGAAGAACAAACTGCAAGCGACCGGCAAACACTCGTCACCGTCATCATTGCCTCTTATAACCACGGTCCATACATTGAGGAGAGCATCCTCAGCGTCCTTGACCAGACCTACAAAAACATCGAATTGCTGGTAATCGATGACGGCTCGAAGGACGACAGCGTCGAGCGCATCACTGCGTTACAGGCGCAGCACGGATTCGATTTTCGCGTGCAGCAGAATCAGGGGCTGACCAATACGCTCAATGGTGCCATCGCGCGTGCCAAGGGTAGCCTGATCGTGCCGTTCGGTTCAGACGACATCATGTACCCTGATCGTATTGCCATCCAGGTGGCCTACATGGACGGTAAGCCGGAAGTGGGAATTTGCGCCGGTAACATCGAGTTGATCGATGCCGACGGCAACCTCTATCCAGAGAAGCGCCAGCGCCGGGATGTGCCATTCCGGCGCCTGGACTTCGATGACATGTTCCTTGAGCGCAAGCCGTACCCACCGGCCCCGACCCTGATGATCCGTCGCGAGGCGCTGGAAGCGGTCGGTGGTTTTGATCCGACGATTCGTCTGGAGGACTTGTTGATCGAGTTGAAGGTGACCCGGGCCGGCTACTTTATCGATGGCCTGAGCGTCGTCATGGCGCGCTACCGCAAGCACGCCACCAATTCGTACAAGAACCATCGCTTCATGATCGAAAACATCCTGCGCACTTACGCGTTGTTCAGTGATCACCCGCTGTACGACGAAGTGCGCTACAGATTTCTCAGTTCCATGTTCCTCAAAGCGTCCAACCGCGATCGCAAGCTGGCCAGGGAACTGCTGGCGCAGATTCCATTCAAGGCATGGAACAAGAAGACCTGGCGCGGATTGGCGCGGATGTATCTTTCCCCGCTGGAAAAAGACTGAGTCACAAGCCGCTCGCGATCAGTGAGCGGCTTCGTTGGCATGGCAAGTTGATCGTGAATCCGGCGAACCGGCTTCGTCCTCAATGCTCGCCTGTTGGCCCATTGCTTGCCAGCACTTGCTTTTGCAATTTATCCACTGCGGATGGCGACGCCATCGTGGCATATCCCTGTAGCAGCGCATCGAGGTGATCCTCGAACAGCCAGCGTTTGTCTACGGTGTAGCGCTGCATATGGCGCAAATTGCGCTGGCGCAGCGAGTTGCTCAATGCTGAAGGGTAGATGCACAGATCCGCCAGGTCGATCAGCCCGAACTCGCCATCCTCCAGCACAAGTACGTTGCCCAAGTGCAATGAGCGGAAATACACACCTTTTTCATGCAATTGCGCCATGAACTTGCCGAAGCGTTCCACCAGGGCCTGGCGGACAGCGGGAGCGGTGATGCTCTGCAATACCTGGCGCAGCGTGTGCCCTGGCAATGGCGCATAGTGCACGGCACTGCTGCCGTCGTCGAGGCGATACAGGTTCAGGATTTGTGGTGTGGGAATGCCCATCAGGCGCAGTTGTTCGCTGTTGACGGCGAAGCGTTCGGAGTACGGGTTGAAACTGCCAGAGGTGTACCAGCGACGACGGCGGAACAGCTTGAGGAAGCTGCCGTCGCTCAGGCACAGGACTTTGGGGCCAAGACCGTCTTCTTCAACTATTTGAGCGTCGCTGCTCAGTTGCTGAAAGTTGGCCGGTGCCAGTTTTTGAACCGGTATTGTCAGTAGACGACGTGCGCGCTGATTGATACTCAGCGCAGCGATCAGTGCCAATGGTATCCACAGCAGAAACCAGTGTTCCTTGGGGCGTGAGATGATCCCTCCACCCTCTGTCAGCCCGGCCCCGATGCCGAACACCAGCCAGGTCGAAGCGATGATAAACAACGGTTGCACACGCAAGCGCCAACTGCTCAGCAGTCCCCACGCCTGGAAGAACAGCCATGGCAGCAAACCGAATATCCCTACGTAATAGAGAACACCCAGCACAAAACTGTGCGGTTCCTCGAAGTTCACCCCAAGGCCGGGGTCGACGCTGAGGCTTGCGCTGTAGCCATGGCCGATCCATGGATGCTCGGCCACCTTAAGCAGGACCTGCCGCCAGATTTCCAGCCGGTATGAATCGCCACGCTCGATGATCATTTGCGAAAACACTGTCAGCACGGCAGCGCCACTGAGAAACAGTGCCGCTAACAGGCCCAGTGAGCGGCGATTCCAGCAGATCAAGCACAGCCACAAAGCGGCCAGCGTCAGAGCGACCAGTGGGGTTCTGGAGCCGGTGCCGATTACGGCGATAAACATGATCGCCATCGCCGGCACGCTGAGCCACATCATCTGGCGGCGCTTGCAGATCATGGTCACACTCAGCCAGTAGGCGCTGAAAAAACCGAAGAGATGCGAACTGAGCAGTGGATTGTCGAACGCCCCACCCCCGATCAGGCGCATGCCCGGTTCATACACTCGTGCAAACGTGAACAGAAAGAAAGTCGTGGCAATCAGTGCGACCAATGCGGCGGTGAACAGCAAGGGTTGCAGGATGTCGCTGCGATAGCGCACCAACAGATAGCAACCGACAAACAGCAGCAGTGTATGCAATGGCGGTTTGAGCTTCCCGTCGAAGGGTTCACCCGACGGTCCCCAGGCAAGACTGAGCAAGGCCCAGGCAACGAACACGATGGCTGCGATGAAAATCGGTTCGCCCAGCAGCGCCCTGAGTTCACGAGGGCGCAGGCACAGCGCAATCAGCGCCGGAATGCTGAACAGCCCGTAATACAGTTTGTGAAGCTGACTTCGGCCCGGCAAAAAGAAAAATGCACAGAGGAGCAAGAAATAGCCGGTTGGAAGAATCCACCGGCTAATGAAATCGAAAACTCGATTGGACGTACTGCTGAAGCCGCGAAGTTGCATGCTGTGAGATTCAATCCTGAAGTTGATCGGCCATTCGGGTGATGGCTATTTGATGCTGAAAAAGATGCCTAACAATAACAGCCTTTCACCGATTGCCAGAACCCTTGAGAAGCTGTGCTAAAGTCTGCGTCCTTTTTATCGACTTTCGCGTGATATGACCGACTCCAGTCTCGCCGCAAGCCCTTCGAGCTTGAAAATCTACTTCCGCCTGCTCGGCTACGTCAGGCCGTACATCAGTTTGTTCCTGATCAGCATTGTCGGTTTTTTGATTTTCGCTTCGACGCAGCCGATGCTTGGCTACATCCTCAAGTATTTTGTTGACGGCCTGTCGAACCCTGAAGCGGTGCTGTTCCCCTCCGTGCCCTACCTGCGTGACCTGCAACTGCTGCAGGCCGTGCCGCTGCTGATCATCCTGATTGCTGCGTGGCAGGGGCTGGGTTCTTATCTGGGTAACTATTTTCTGGCCAAGGTATCCCTCGGCCTGGTGCATGACTTGCGGGTGCAACTGTTCAATAACCTGCTGGTCCTGCCCAACCGCTATTTCGACAAGCATAACTCCGGTCATCTGATTTCGCGCATTACCTTCAACGTGACCATGGTCACAGGGGCGGCGACAGATGCGATCAAGGTCGTAATCCGTGAAGGCATGACAGTGATCTTCCTGTTTGTCTCCTTGATGTTCATGAACTGGAAGCTGACGTTGGTCATGGTCGCGATCCTGCCGCTCATCGCTCTGATGGTGCGCACCGCGAGCAAAAAATTCCGCAAGCAGAGCAAGAAGATCCAACTGGCCATGGGCGACGTTACCCACGTGGCCTCGGAAACCATTCAGGGCTATCGTGTCGTGCGCAGCTTCGGCGGCGAGGTCTACGAACAGAAACGCTTCTTCAATGCCAGCCAGGGCAACACCGACAAACAACTGCGCATGACCCGCACTGGTGCGATCTACACGCCGTTGCTGCAACTGGTGATCTACAGCGCCATGGCTGTGTTGATGTTCCTGGTGCTGTTCCTGCGCGGTGACGCGTCGGCCGGTGACATGGTCGCCTATATCACTCTGGCCGGCCTGTTGCCCAAGCCCATCCGTCAGTTGTCTGAAGTCAGTTCAACAATTCAGAAAGGTGTGGCCGGTGCCGAAAGCATTTTCGAGCAACTGGACGTCAAGCCTGAAACCGACACCGGTACGGTCGAGCGCGATTCGGTGACCGGTCGTCTTGATGTACGTAACCTGAGCTTTACCTACCCGGACACTGAACGTCAGGTGCTCGATGACATCAGCTTTTCGGTCGAGCCCGGGCAGATGGTGGCGCTTGTCGGCCGTTCGGGCAGCGGCAAGTCAACGCTGGCCAATCTGATTCCGCGCTTCTATCACCACGACAAGGGCGAAATCCTTATCGACGGTGTGGAAGTCGAGCAGTACAAACTGCTTAACCTGCGCCGTCATATCGCCCAAGTGACCCAACACGTGACCTTGTTCAGCGACACCGTGGCCAACAACATCGCTTATGGCGATCTGGTTGGCGCACCGCGTGAAGACATCGAGAAGGCTGCGTGTGACGCCTACGCGATGGACTTCATTTCGCAACTGCCTGAAGGCCTGGACACCCAGGTCGGCGAGAACGGGGTATTGCTTTCCGGTGGCCAGCGCCAGCGCCTGGCGATTGCCCGTGCATTGCTCAAGAACGCACCGTTGCTGATTCTCGATGAGGCAACCTCGGCTCTCGACACGGAATCCGAACGGCACATTCAAGCGGCGCTGGATCAGGTCATGAAGGGCCGCACCACGCTAGTGATTGCTCACCGTTTATCGACCATCGAGAAAGCCGATCTGATTCTGGTCATGGACCAGGGGCGGATCGTCGAGCGCGGTACTCACGATGAACTATTGGCGCAAAACGGTTACTACGCGCGTCTGAACGCCATGGGGCTCGACGCCCCGGCCGAAGACATCGCCTGACTCAGCGTTCCTGTTCGTTCATTGATGTGCCCAAATGCGCGGGCAGCCACGTAGGCGTCGCGGTGTTCAATGGCTGGCGCCCGTCATACGGGTACGAAGATCAATTCCCGGCGCAGTTTGCCGTGGCGTTCAGGTTTTCCTCGTCGGCCCAAGAGTTCTGTCCCTGCGGAACAAGCGGGGGGGGCGGCGGGCTTATCAGCGTGATTACGAACTGCTCGCTTATGGGTGAACAATTGTATGTACCGCTGCTGTCGAGTGTCGGATCGATACCGAAACTCTCGAGTTGTCCGAGGCAGGCCAGCAATTCGCCGCCCATTTGCTCAAAAAACAAGCAAAGACAATAGCTGTTTCATCCTGTTGCAGCCTGTACACAAGCCTGCGCCAACCCTGTGTTAATATCGCGCCCCTGTTCATTTTGTATGTGGGTTGCTCCATGAAGTTGTCCATGCCGCGATTCGATCAAGCCCCAGTCTTGGTGGTCGGTGATGTCATGCTCGACCGTTACTGGCATGGCGGAACCTCACGGATTTCCCCTGAGGCCCCGGTGCCGGTCGTTAAAGTCGAGCAAATCGAAGATCGTCCGGGCGGTGCCGCCAACGTTGCCTTGAACATTGCCGCGCTGGGTGCGCCGGCGTCCCTGGTCGGTGTGACCGGTGACGACGAAGCCGCCGACAGCCTGAGCAACAGTCTCAAGGGCGTGGGCGTACGTGCCTTGTTCCAGCGCATTGCGCACCAGCCAACCATCGTCAAGCTGCGGGTCATGAGCCGGCACCAGCAACTGCTGCGTATCGACTTCGAAGAACCGTTCGCCACTGACGCACTTGCCCTTGGCTCGCAGGTCGATGACTTGCTTGAAGGCGTCAAAGTGCTGGTGTTGTCCGACTACGGTAAAGGTGCATTGAGAAACCATCAGGCCCTTATCCAGGCGGCACGCGCCAAAAACATCCCGGTGCTGGCCGACCCGAAAGGCAAGGACTTCTCGGTCTATCGTGGCGCCAGCCTGATTACCCCGAACCTCAGTGAATTCGAAGCCATCGTCGGCGGTTGTGTCGATGAGCACGAACTCGTCAGCAAGGGTGCGACGCTGATGCACGACCTGGAACTCGGCGCTTTGCTGGTAACACGGGGCGAGCACGGCATGACGTTGCTACGCCCTGATCAGCCAGCGCTGCACCTGCCTGCCCGGGCCCGTGAGGTATTCGATGTGACCGGTGCCGGTGATACTGTGATTTCCACCCTCGCGGCAGCCATCGCAGCCGGCGAAGATCTGCCCCACGCGGTGGCGCTGGCCAACCTGGCAGCGGGCATTGTCGTTGGCAAACTTGGTACGGCGGCCATCAGCGCCCCGGAATTGCGTCGCGCGATTCAGCGTGAAGAGGGTTCCGAGCGCGGCGTGCTGGGTCTTGAACAGTTGTTGCTCGCAGTGGCCGATGCACGGGCGCATAACGAAAAAATCGTGTTCACCAATGGCTGCTTCGACATTCTGCATGCCGGTCACGTGACCTATCTGGAACAGGCACGGGCCCAAGGCGATCGACTGATCGTCGCAGTCAACGACGATGCTTCGGTCAGTCGCCTGAAGGGGCCGGGTCGCCCGATCAACAGTGTCGACCGGCGCATGGCCGTGCTGGCTGGGCTTGGGGCGGTGGACTGGGTGATCAGCTTCCCTGAAGGCACGCCGGAAAACCTGCTACGCGAAGTCAAACCGGATGTGCTGGTCAAGGGGGGCGATTACGGGATCGACCAAGTGGTCGGCGCGGACATCGTGACGGCTTATGGAGGCACCGTGAAAGTGCTGGGGCTCGTGGAAAACAGCTCGACAACGGCGATTGTCGAAAAAATCCGCAGTCGCTGATCAGATGAATTTTTGCCGTTGTGTACTGCGTGTGAACGGATTTTGCCTTGGGGATCGAGCCGTTTCCGATGATGTTGGCAAGGTTGAGTCCGCTGCGCTTGCCCGCTTACGTCGCGTGGTCAATTAACTTATGAAAGTCATGCTCCTGGTGATGGACGAGCAGCGGGTCATTCTCGACCGGCTCTACGACATCGTTCAGCAGAATTGTGATGAGTGTTTCATCTATCGTTTGAGCAAGCAGCAACAAATGAACCTGGGGCCGTTTCTGGCCTCGGTTGATTATCAAACCTTCGATCGTGTGGTGATCTTCTCCCGGGTCAAGCGCCTGACCAGGCAATTGCGGGTGCTCAAGTGCATTCCCGGGTTGATCTTTCTCGAACATGACGCCTACCAGAACTACATGCCTGCCAGTAAATACCGTGGGGTGTATTCGCGTCTCTATCGTCGTCTTCCGAGTTGTCGGGCGTTGGTGTCCGGTGCCGTGGTTGCCCGCAAAATGCTGGCTGAAGGCATTGATACAGCGTTCGTTTCAAAGGGTTACGACGAACAGATGCTGCACAACACCGGTGTCGAGCGGGACATTCCCATCGGCTTTCTCGGTAGCCTGAAAAGTACCGAGTATGCCCAGCGCAAATCGCTGCTCGAGTCTTTGGCGCAGCGCACCGGCATGCTGGTGACCCGGACCGAATCGGGCTCGGAGTATCTGGAAATGCTCAATCGCATCAAGATTTTCGTCAGCGCCGACATCGGCATGAACGAATTCATGATCAAGAACTTTGAAGCCATGGCTTGCGGTTGCGTATTGCTGGCCTGGAGTCAGGGCGAAGAAGACCAGTTGCTCGGCTTTGAAGATATGCACAACACGGTGTTTTATCGCAGCGAAGCGCAAGCACTGGAAAAGATCAAACTGCTGCAGGACGACCCGGAGTTGGCGCAGCGTATCGCCAGCAATGGACAGGTGTTCGCACAAAGTCGCTATTCCTTTGCCCGTGTGGGTCAGACGTTGGCTACTGAAATCCAGCGCGAGATGCGCCCATGGCAATCGCCTTCGGCGCTCACGAGGTTCTGGGTGAAGCTACGTTACGGGATGAAGGTGCCGTTCTGAATGATGGACGAACACATGGCGCTGGATGCGCTACCCGGCGGTGACCAGTCTGTTCTGGACGCGTTGCCTGAGCCTTTGCGCGAGTGCCTGAGCCGTGCGGCTCGTGTCGTACTGATCGCCAACAATCCGGCTATTACTGTGGCGGATTTTCAGGCGCTTAACCTTGGCGTCGACGATGTCGTGGTCAGCTTCAATACCTGCATCAAGGCAACGCTGCTCGACTCGCGGAGCGTGAATGTCTTCGTGCACGGGTACAACGCACCGGATGCGTATTTTTTCGGCCTTCCCTACGGGCCGGATGTGCAGCGGCTGTTCGAGCAGGCAAGTGAGCGCTGTTTCACCTTGCTGGTGGGCTGCGCCGCGCCGATGTGTCCGTTGCCGAGGGTAGCCATGTACTGGGATCGCATCCCCTTGCCGCCGCTATGGCACTATCCGGTCGATCGTCCGGGAGGCAAGCGTTACGTCGGGCCCTCCACGGGTTTCAACACGCTGGTGCTGTTCGATTGGTTGCGCGGCCATACCGGTTATACCTATCAGCTCATGACCCTGGGTTTTTCCAACGAGGCCGGAAAATTGTGGGGTGGCCATGCCTGGGATTATGAGCGGGACTGGCTAAGGGCGTCGGACGTCTTCGTGGTCCCTCTGCAGCCACGTCGCTGGTGGCAAAAGCTGTTTCGCCAAAAATAAAAGGTGCTGTTGAGTGTTGAAAATTGCCGTGGCTTTTTTCGGGATCCCGAGAAACTCGCAAATTTGCTTTCCTTCCATCGAGCAGAACGTATTGGCGCAGTTGCCTGTTGGCAGCGACGTGAAGTGCTTTTATCACCTGTACAAAATCGATGAAGTGCAGAACACGCGATCTGGCGAGAAAGGCGAACTGGCGGCTGACAACTATCAGCCGTTCGAGGCGATGACGGGAGCGCTGACTTCCACTGAAGACGTGTTGGAGCGTTGGGATTTCGAGCAGGTCAAAGCACAGGGTGATACCTGGGCTGATGACTATGCATCGCTGCGCAACCTGATCTTTCAGCTCAACTCACTGCATACCGTCACTACGATGATCGAAACCTTCAGTCCGGATTTTGTTGTCTTCGTGCGACCGGACATTTTTTTCCACGACCCGCTTCCCGCCTATGTGTTCAGTCACCAACAAGCCCGGCGGCACAATGCCTACATTCCTGACTGGCAGTGGTGGGGCGGGCTGAATGATCGATTTGCCATTTGTGGGCGCGATACCTACGTCGCGTATGGCAAACGGATCGAGCGCATCTTCGACTTCTGCCGCGCGACGGGAAGAAAGCTGCACTCCGAGCGCCTGCTCAAATATGCATTGCAGCAGGCGGGCACCAGGATTTGTACGCTACCGACCCAGGCCTCCCGAGTTCGAATCACCGGCGCCTTTGCCGAAGAATCGTTCTCGCCCAAGCGCGGCATGGGCAAACGCGAAAATCGTTACTTCCATTTCTTCGCAACACTGCGCACATGGATGGATCGTCGTCGCTAGTTGGCTATTTGCTCACGCGTTTCTTGCCGATGCCCACCAGGCTCAGGGCCTTGAGGCTCAATTGCTTGAGCCCTGGGCGAGGGGGTTCTGCCGGTTGCAGTCCCTGCTGCACGAGCCAGTCTTTCCAGCGAATCCGCTCTTCGCGCACGACCCACCCTTCCTGGCTCGCAAAGCTCTCGGCCAGGTAGAGTCCGCGGGTACTGGCCGGCAGGAGTTTGTCGCGCTTGAGGGTGTACAACTCGGCCACTGGCGCGCCGTCCTTGAGTGGCATCAGGTACAGGTCCGGGCGTTTGCGGTCTAGCCGCGCCACCAGTTGATCGCCCTCCAAACGCTCATCGACGTGGAACAGGCTCAGGGATTTGGCTTCCTTGGGCACCTCCAGCCGCAGGTCATAGATCAATTGCAGCGACGCGGTGGGCAAATGCACGTACGCCCGTGGACGTTCCAGCAATTGCAGATTGGCGCAACGAATGGGCCGCGCCGAGCCGGACAGCGGCGTCAGGCGAAACGGCAGGGCCTCGCGATAATGCAGCGCGGCTGAGTAGGGCGCCGGCAGCCACGTATCGTTGAAGCGCCCGCCGAGCCAGCCTTCCGGGGTTTCCAGCAGACACTCTTCGGCGATCTCTTGAATGGCGGTGTGCAGCGGGATGTTCAGTTCGTGGGCCGGCACGTAACCGGAAATCAACTTGAGCACCACGTCGCCGCGATCCTGGCGCCGCTGACGCACCAATACCCAATAGTCGCGACCCTGCCAATGCAGGGTCAGTCGCACCGACACCCCGAGGTTCGCCAGTTCCAGTGAGAAGCGCTCGGTGTCGGCCACGCTGACCGGTTTGCGCCGCTGCAGGGTCTGGGTGAAATTCAATGGCATGCCGACACTCTGATACGTCAGGCCTTCGGGCGTTGCTTCGACGAACAGTGGCAGCGTCTTGAAGTTGCTCGGGTTCTTTCTGATGAGCGTGCGCGCCATATCGGCTCCTGCTTAAGGCCGCGAAGCGGCGTCAATGACCACGAAGGACTTGGGCAACGGTCGCAACGTTATGGGCGAGGTGCAGCGGATTGATCGTCCCGACAATAGCACTGGCTACGCCAGGCTGGGCAAACAGCAACTCGAAGCTGGCCTGCACCGGATCGACGCCCGGGCTCAGGCAAACGTGACCGCTGGCCAAGGCTTTTTTCACCAGGATGGCCTTGCCGTGAACAGCAGCATAGTCAATGACAGCCTTCTCGTTTTGTTCGTTCAGATTGTAGGTGACCATCGCACAGTCGCCTTGCTCCAGCGCCTTCAACCCGCCTTCGACGGTTTTGCCGGAGAAACCGAAGCCGCGGATCTTGCCTTCAGCCTTGAGCGCCGCAAGCGTCGAGTACACCGTTTCGTGCTCAAGGATGGCGATGTCGTTGCCATCGGAATGCACCAGCACCAGATCGATGAAGTCCGTTTCCAGACGTTGCAGACTGCGTTCCACGGACATCCGGGTGTGCGCTGCGCTGAAGTCGTGGCGAGACTCGCCGTTGGCGAACTCTTCACCGACCTTGCTGACAATCACCCAGTCCTGACGCTGACCCCGCAACAGCGGGCCGAGGCGTTCTTCGCTGCGGCCATAGGCCGGGGCGGTGTCGATCAGATTGATGCCCAAGTCCCGAGAAAGTTTGAGCAGCCTGCGCGCGTCGTCGTCGTCGGGAATCTGGAAGCCGTTGGGGTATTTAACGCCTTGATCACGGCCGAGTTTGACGGTACCCAGGCCCAACGGCGAAACCCTCAGGCCCGTGCTGCCCAATGGGCGGAGCAAGTCGTGCAGGGTCGCAATCGTCATGGCAGCAGTTGCTCCCAGGCCGGAACGCCCATGAGTGGTTTCGGCAGCGGCGGTAATGGCTCGGCGGCTTGCGGCTGGATACCGTCGCGTTGCAGCGAAGCGAACACGCGATCAGCGAAGTCCGGTGCCAGCGCCAGTTTGGTTGGCCAGCCGACCAACAGGCGCCCCTCTTCGGCGAGGAAGGCGTTGTCCGGGCGCGTCAGGCCGGTTTGCAGCGGTTCGGCACGGTCGACGCGCAAGGTCGCCCACTGCGTGGTGCTGAGGTCGATCCACGGCAACAACTGAGCGATTTCTTTTTGCGCCGTGGCGATCTGCTCGGCAGGCTCGCGAGCCACGCCTTCGCTTTCGGCGATGTCGCCACCCATGTACCAGACCCACTGGCCGTCAGCGGCCGGATGGGTTGTCACGGTGATGCGCGGTTTGGTGCCGCCGCCCAGGCAGTGGGCGTACAGCGGTTTCAGACCCGGACCTTTGGCGATGATCATGTGCAGCGGACGGCGTTGCATGGCCGGTTGGCTCAAGCCCAGGGCGATGAGCAGTTCAGCGGTACCGGCGCCGGCACTGAGGACGATGCGCTGGGCGCGGATTTCGCGACCGTCGACTTTCAGGCCGACCAGCACACCCGCTTCGAGCAGAGGCTCGATGGTGTGTCCGGCCAACAGGCCATCGCCGGCCAGATCGGCCAGACGCTGGATCAGGCCCGGCACATCCACCACCAGTTCGGCGAGACGATAGACCTTGCCCTTGAAACGCTTGTCTTGCAGGGCGGGTGGCAGTTGTTCACCTTTGACCTGATCGACACGGCCACGCACGGCTTTGCTGGCAAAGAAACTGGTGAGGTTGCCGGCGAGGGTGCCGGGCGACCATAGGTAATGAGCGTCGGACAGCAAGCGCACGCCGGACAGGTCCAGTTCGCCGTTACCGGCCAGCGCTTCACGCCAGCGCCGTGGCATATCGGCGATGGCTTCCGAGGCGCCGGTCAGCGCACCGTGCAGCGCGTACTTGGCGCCGCCGTGGATGATGCCTTGGGATTTCAGGCTCTGCCCGCCACCGAGGCTGGCACTTTCCACCAGCACGGTCGAAAAACCCTGACGACGCAGGCGTGCATTCAGCCAGAGGCCGGCGACACCAGCGCCGACAATCAGAACGTCGGTGGAAATAACAGATGGCATGCAGCGACCTCAGAGTTCAAGACGAGGGCGCAGTATACAGACTCGGGAAAGAGGCGGATTTGTCGGTGATCAACAAGGCTGAGGCAAGACCAATGTGGGAGCCTGCTCGCTCCCACAGGGATTGGAGTTGGCGTTAATGGCCGGCGGTTTTCGAGAAGAGCTGGATGACGACGACACCCAGGACAATCAACGCCATCCCCAGCATCGCCGGCAGATCCAGCTTCTGCCCGTAAACGAACAGCGCCGCGACACTGACCATGACGATGCCCATTCCGGCCCAAACGGCGTAAGCGACACCCACCGGCACCGTTCGCACCACCAGCGTCAGCATCCAGAAAGCGATGCTGTAGCCGACAATCACCAGAATCAGTGGCAGGGGTGTGCTGATGCCTTTGACCGCCTTCATCGAAACGGTGGCTATCACTTCGGCGCAAATGGCAATGGCCAGATAGACGTAGGCGTTCATGGTTCAAATCCTCATGGAAAATGTTGCTTGCTGAGGCGGCATTCTAGTGATTCCTCAGATGGGGTAAAGTCATTACCTATCTGTTATTGAGATAGGTTGGTGGATCAGCATGCAGTGGAATCTCGATCAGTTGCGGGTGTTTGTCGACGTCGCTGAGCAGCGCTCGTTCTCCGCCGTGGCGCGGCAGCAACGCAAGGCGCAGTCAGCCATCAGCAGTGCGATTGCCATGCTGGAGGACGACTTGGGTGTCAGCCTGTTCCAGCGTAGCAGCGGGCGTCAACCCAGCCTCACCGAAGCGGGTGAGGCACTGCTTGAAGAGGCGCGGGAAGTGTTGCGCCAATGCGAGCGCCTCAATGGTCGGGCCATGGCGATGATGCGCGGCCAGGAGGCGCAATTACGGGTGGCTCAGGATGAGGCGATGCCGTACCAGGCGCTGGTGGAGAGTTTCGGCGCGTTGGCCGAGCATTTCCCCAGCCTGGAAGTGCAACTGACCAGCGCCGCCCAAGGCGAAGTGGCGCGCAAACTGGTGGAACACCGCGCCGATCTCGGGCTGCTGTTCTATCACGATGAAATCCCCGAGGCACTTGAACGTCGGGTACTGGGGCGCGTGGAGATGGTCACCGTCTGCGGGATCAACCATCCCTTGGCGACGCAGTCCTACGTCACCTGCCAGCAAATGGCGCAACATCGGCAACTGTTGATGTCGACGCAAACCAGTGTTTACCCCGGCAACGACCCGGCCAGCCCGCAAGTGTGGCGTGCCGACAGCTTCTATGTCATGGCCGAGTGGCTGGTGCGCGACCTGGGCTGGGCGTGGTTGCCACGGCATGTCGTGCAGTATTCGGCCTATCAGGGCTTGATGGTCGAGCTCGACAGCGAATGGACGCCGCCGGCGCTGGTGGTCGAACTGGTCTGGCGCCGCGACGAGCCGCTCGGCCCGGCCGCGCGCTGGCTGGCAGAGCGTTTTGCCGTGCACTTGCGGGCCATCGGCGACAAAAGTCGATAAACTCCGCCGCCATGAATAGAACTCTCTACACCGCGCTGTTTTACCTGGGGCTGCCATTGGTGGCGATTCGGCTATGGCTACGGGCGCGAAAAGCGCCGGCGTATGCCAAGCGGATTGGCGAACGTTTCTCTTATGGCATGCCGACGTTGCAACCGGGTGGCATCTGGGTGCACGCGGTGTCGGTGGGCGAAAGTATTGCGGCGGCGCCGATGATTCGCGCCTTGCTGCAACGTTATCCACAGTTGCCAATCACTGTGACCTGCATGACGCCGACCGGATCGGAGCGAATTCAGGCCCTGTTCGCCAACGAGCCGCGCATCCAGCATTGCTACCTGCCGTATGACTTGCCGTGTGCCGCCGCGCGTTTTCTGGAGCGTGCGCAGCCGAAGCTGGCGGTGATCATGGAAACCGAGCTCTGGCCCAATCACATTCATCAATGCGCCAAACGCGGCATTCCAGTGGCGTTGGCCAACGGGCGATTGTCTGAACGTTCGGCCCGGGGTTATGGCCGCTTCCGCAAGCTGACCGCGCCAATGCTCGCCGAGATGAGTTTTTTTGCCGTGCAGACCGAAGCGGAAGCCCAGCGCTTCCGTGATCTGGGCGCGCGTCCTGAAACGGTCGAAGTGACGGGGTCGATCAAGTTCGACCTGACCATCGACCCGCAACTGCTGCAGCGCGCCGCCCAATTGCGCGGCCAGTGGCAAGCGCTGGAACGTCCGGTGTGGATCGCCGCCAGCACTCACGAAGGCGAAGACGAAGTGGTGCTCAACGCCCATCGTCAGTTACTGGCCAGCTATCCGAATGCACTGTTGATTCTGGTGCCGCGTCATCCGGAGCGTTTCAGCACGGTGTTCGAACTGTGCCAGCGCGAAGGCTTCGCCACGGTGCGCCGCTCCACCGACGCTAACGTCGCGGCTGAAACATCGGTGCTGCTCGGCGACACCATGGGCGAGTTGCTGTTTCTCTATGCCTTGGCCGACAGTGCGTTTGTCGGCGGCAGCCTGGTGCCGAACGGTGGGCACAACCTGCTGGAACCGGCCGCCTTGGCGAAACCTGTGATCAGCGGCCCGCACCTGTTCAACTTCCTCGACATCGCCGCGCAGATGCGTGAAGCCGGCGCGTTGGTTGAGGTGGATGATGCCGAAGGGCTGGCAGTGGAAGTGCGGCGCTTGTTCGAACTGCCGCGCGATGCGCAGCGCATGGCTGAGGCGGGGCTGAATGTGATGCGCCGCAATCAGGGGGCGTTGCAGCGTTTGTTGGATGGGTTGGGGCGCTTGATCAAGTAACCCTACACAAAAAAAGATCGCCGCCTGCGCCAGCTCACACCGCAGGCGGCGATTTTTTTTAAGGCCGCGCCTTGAGCTGCGCCTCAGCAGCCTTGGCCAGGTCCGGCGGCAGGAAGTCCTTGTCCGGGTTGTAGTCGGCTTTCAGATAGCGCGTCAGGTCCTGCAAGTCACCCGGGTTCAACGTGCCTGCTGCCTGCTTCAAGCGCAGGTTGTCGAGGATGTAGTCGTAGCGGGTGTTGTTGTAGTTGCGCACCGAGGTGTACAGCTGTCGCTGGGCATCGAGCACATCGACGATGTTGCGCGTACCGACTTGATAACCGATTTCCGTGGCTTCCACTGCGCTCTGGTTGGAGATGATCGACTGGCGGCGCGCCTGCACCTGCTCGACATCGGTGTTCACCGCACGGTGCAGGTTGCGAGTGTTCTCGACGACTTGCCGGCGCAGGGATTCGCGCTGTTGTTCGCTCTGATTCAGTTGCTCGTAAGACTGACGCACTTGCGAACTGGTCAGCCCGCCGCTGTAGATCGGGATGTTCAGTTGCAGCCCCAGCGTGCTCTGTTCGACGTTGCCACGGTACGGCGTGCCGAAGGCGTTCGGATTGGAGAACCCGAGGGCGTCGTTGTCACCCTTTTCGTATTTGGCCACGGCGTCGAGGGTCGGCAAGTGACCGGCCTTGCGTTGCTTCAACGTTTCCTCAGCCGAACTGACAGCAAAGTTGCTCGCCAGCAGATTGAGGTTCTGTTTCGCCGCCGTGTCGACCCAGGCCTTGGCGTCGTTCGGCGCTGGCGGCAGGATCGGCAGCGTGTGGACGATGCCTTGAATCGAGTTGTACTGACGGTTGGTCAGGGTGATCAGCGCTTCGAACGCATCATCGACCTGACGCTGGGCGACGATCCGGTTGGCCCGTGCGGTGTCGTAGCTGGCCTGCGATTGCAGCACGTCGGTCTTGTCCGACAGGCCGACATCGAAGCGCTCGTTGGACTGGTCGAGTTGGCGCTTGAACGCTGCTTCTTCCGCTTTGGTCGAGGCCAGGTTGTCCTGACTGCGCAGCACATTGAAGTAGCTTTCGGCCGATTGAAGGATCAGGTTTTGCTCAGTGGCAGACAGTTGCAGCGCCGCCTGTTCGTTGACGTCTTTGGCGGCCTGGTACTGGAACCAGCGATCAGCGCGGAACAAGGGCTGGGCCAGGGTCGCCTGATAGGAATGGGCGCTGCGGCTGGCGGTGGCCGAAGGCTGGTCGATCGAGGTGCGCACGTTGGCGACTTCGGCGCCACCGGACAGGTTCGGCAGCAGCCCGGCGCGGGCCTGCGGTACGACTTCTTTCTGTGCGCCGTACTGGGCGCGAGCGGCGGCGAGGTCGGCATTGTTGTCGACCGCTTCCTGATAGACGCTGACCAGATCGGTTTTGGTCGACAAGGGCGCTTCTGCTGCCCAGGCCATTGCGTTGGACGCACAAGACACGGCAAGAGCCAGTGAAAGTTTGCGCAGCATGAGGCGATCCCTAGCAAATATTATGGAAATAATCCGGGTGTCAAAGGTAAGGCGCGGTCCACGCAGCGTCAAGGCGCAGCATGGCGTAGCGAGTGTAGTTGGGCATTGGGGCTGCAACAATCCTGCAAGCACCGGCAATTGCGCCATTCATCATGGTGTTTGCCGCGGTGTTGGCGTTCTTTGCCGCTTGTGTCTAGACTGGCCGGGTTCTTGTCGGGGTGCCTTGCTATGAGGCTGAGATCGAATAATTTCGGATCCCGTTGAACCTGATCAGGTTAGCGCCTGCGTAGGGAACAAGATTTCTCGTCACCCGGCGAGTCCTCTTGTGCTTCGTCCGGGATATTGTTCGACAATCGAACGCTCGACGACGATGCACAGCACCGGTCCTGGTGCGTCCGTGCCTTTCAGGTTCTGCTCCGACAATCCACTGCCTGGATGCTGTCTGGAGAGCCCGTGATGACGACAAAAGCAAAAAACGCGATCAACCTGAGTGACTCGGCCAAGGTCGACGAGCAATCGGTCAAGCCGTTCACCCGTTCGCAAAAAGTCTACGTTCAGGGCTCGCGCCCGGACATCCGCGTGCCCATGCGCGAAATCACCCTGGACGTGACCCCCACCGACTTCGGCGGCGAAATCAACGCGCCGGTCACTGTGTACGACACCTCCGGTCCGTACACCGATCCGAACGTGGTGATCGACGTGCGTAAAGGTTTGGCCGATGTGCGTTCGGCCTGGATCGACGACCGTGGTGACACCGAGCGCCTGGCCGGCCTGAGCTCCAGCTTCGGTCAGGAGCGCCTCGCCGACCCGGAACTGACCAAGCTGCGTTTCGCTCACGTCAACAACCCGCGCCGCGCCAAGGCCGGGGCCAACGTCAGCCAGATGCACTACGCGCGCAAAGGCATCATCACCGCCGAGATGGAATACGTCGCCATCCGCGAAAACATGAAGCTGCAAGAGGCCCGCGCCGCCGGCCTGTTGAACCAGCAACACGCCGGGCACAGCTTCGGAGCGAGCATCCCGAAAGAAATCACCCCTGAGTTCGTCCGCGAAGAAATCGCCCGTGGTCGCGCAATCATTCCGGCCAACATCAACCACGTCGAACTGGAACCGATGATCATCGGCCGTAACTTCCTGGTGAAGATCAACGGCAACATCGGCAACAGCGCCCTGGGATCGTCCATCGAAGAAGAAGTGGCGAAACTGACCTGGGGCATTCGCTGGGGCTCGGACACCGTGATGGACCTGTCCACTGGCAAACACATTCACGAAACCCGCGAATGGATCATCCGCAACTCGCCGGTGCCGATCGGCACTGTGCCGATCTATCAGGCGCTGGAGAAGGTCAACGGCGTCGCTGAAGACCTGACCTGGGAGTTGTTCCGCGACACGCTGATCGAGCAGGCCGAGCAGGGCGTCGACTACTTCACCATCCACGCCGGTGTGCTGTTGCGCTATGTGCCGCTGACCGCCAAGCGGGTGACCGGCATCGTTTCCCGTGGCGGTTCGATCATGGCCAAGTGGTGCCTGGCGCACCACAAAGAGAACTTCCTCTACACCCACTTCGACGAAATCTGCGAAATCATGAAGGCCTACGACGTCAGCTTCTCGCTGGGCGACGGCCTGCGTCCGGGCTCGATTGCCGACGCCAACGACGAAGCGCAATTCGGCGAACTGGAAACCCTCGGCGAGCTGACCAAGATCGCCTGGAAGCACGATGTGCAATGCATGATCGAAGGCCCCGGTCATGTGCCGATGCAACTGATCAAAGAGAACATGGACAAGCAGCTCGAGTGCTGCGACGAGGCGCCGTTCTACACCCTCGGCCCGCTGACCACCGACATCGCGCCAGGTTACGACCACATCACCTCGGGCATCGGTGCGGCGATGATCGGCTGGTTCGGTTGCGCGATGCTGTGCTACGTGACGCCCAAAGAGCACTTGGGCTTGCCGAACAAGGATGACGTGAAGACCGGGATCATCACCTACAAGATCGCCGCGCATGCCGCCGACCTTGCCAAGGGCCATCCGGGCGCGCAGATCCGCGACAACGCTCTGAGCAAGGCGCGTTTCGAATTCCGTTGGGAAGACCAGTTCAACCTCGGTCTGGACCCGGACACCGCCCGTTCGTATCACGATGAAACGCTGCCGAAGGACTCGGCGAAGGTCGCGCACTTCTGCTCGATGTGCGGGCCGAAATTCTGCTCGATGAAGATCACTCAGGAAGTCCGTGAGTACGCGGCCAACCAGCGTATCGAAGCGGTCGATGTGGATGTCGCCCGAGGCCTGGCGGAACAGGCCGAGCGGTTCAAGAAGGAAGGCAGTCAGCTGTACAAGAAGGTTTGATCTGACCTGAGATTTTCGGTGCCTGTACTGGCCTCTTCGCGAGCAAGCCCGCTCCCACATTTGAATCCAGTTGTTCACAGAGCTTGTGTTCACAGGAGATCCGGTGTGGGAGCGGGCTTGCTCGCGAAGGCGTCAGAACAGGCGCCAGGGGTCTCAATGACAAAAATATTCCTCCGAGATACCACCCTTGAGCATTCAACCCAGCACTTACTCCCCTGACCTTGCCGTACCCGCCGACAAGCGTGTATTCGGCGGTCGCGATCTGTTTTCCCTTTGGTTTTCCTTAGGCATCGGCCTGATGGTGTTGCAGACCGGCGCATTGCTCGCGCCGGGTCTGGGCCTGTCGGGTTCGCTGCTGGCCATTTTCCTCGGCACGCTGGTCGGCGTTCTGCTGCTGGCCGCTGTTGGCGTGATCGGCAGCGACACCGGCCTGTCGTCGATGGCCGCGCTGAAACTCAGCCTCGGTAACAAAGGCGCCAGCCTGCCGGCGCTGCTCAATTTGCTGCAACTGATCGGTTGGGGCTCATTCGAAATCATCGTCATGCGCGACGCCGCCAGCCTGCTCGGCACCCGTGCGTTCAGCGAAGGTTCGCTGGGGTCGAATCCGGTGTTGTGGACGCTGGTTTTCGGCGCTCTGGCGACATTGCTTGCGGTCAGCGGGCCGCTGACGTTCGTGCGCAAGGTTCTGCGTAAGTGGGGCATTTGGCTGCTGTTGGCCGCATGCCTCTGGCTGACCTGGAACCTGTTCGCCAAGGCCGATCTGGCTGCTCTCTGGGCGCGTGCCGGCGATGGTTCGATGCCGTTCGCCGTGGGCTTCGACATTGCCATCGCCATGCCGCTGTCGTGGTTGCCGCTGATTGCCGACTACTCGCGTTTCGGCAAACGGGCCAAGAGCGTTTTCGGCGGCACCGCCATCGGTTTCTTCGTCGGCAATTTCTGGCTGATGAGCCTGGGCGTCGCTTACACATTGGCGTTCGCGCCGAGTGGTGAAGTCAACGCGCTGTTGCTGGCCCTGGCTGGCGCCGGTCTGGGGATTCCGTTGTTGCTGATTTTGCTGGACGAGTCGGAAAACGCGTTCGCCGACATTCACTCGGCCGCGGTGTCCAGCGGGATTCTGTTGCGCTTGAAAGTCGAGCATCTGGCCTTGGCCATCGGCGCGATCTGCACGCTGATCGCACTGCTGGCGCCATTGGCGCAATACCAGAATTTCCTGCTGCTGATCGGCTCGGTGTTTGCGCCGCTGTTCGGCGTGGTGCTGGTGGATCACTTCATCTTGCGCAAGCGCAGCACTCGGGTTGCGTCAGCCGCATTGCGCTGGCCGGCGCTGTTGGCCTGGCTCGGTGGTGTGAGCACCTATCACTTGCTGGCGAATCTGTACCCGGATGTCGGCGCAACCCTGCCAGCGCTGGTGCTGGCAGGGCTGCTGCAACTCGTGCTCGGCCGGGCTTTCAGTTACGGCCGGGGAACAGCTCAGGCTTGAGAATGCCGTTCAGGCGCGGATAAGGGATCTTCAGCTCGACGTGACCCAGCGCGTAAGGCGCGATGGTGCTCACGTCGTACTTGAGGATTACGCCACCGTAGGTCAGCGCCACGTTCGGGGTTTTCTTGAACGGCCAGCTCGAAACGAATTCCGCTTCCTGATCGAGCTTGGTGCTGATCAGCCAACTGTTGTGCGCCACCTGCGCAGCCTTCCAGAACGCGTCCTCCTGACCTGGCATCAGCATGTCCGACAGGTTCAGCACTTTGTGCTGCTGGCGCGAATAGTTGATGAAACCGCGACCCGGTGTGCCATGGGCGCCGCCGGTGTCGAGGTAGCTCGACAATTCGATGATCACCAAGCCGTCATGCTGCTCGCGTACTTTGGCTTGCAGATAACTGCTGTTGCGTGGGCCGGCAGTATTCAAGAACTGCTCGCGGTAGGCCGCCAGGGTTGGCGCCACCGATGGGTTCTGTTCGGTGCCGGTCATTTGCAGCAGGCGTTTTTCGATGATGCCGTCCAGGGCAGGCTCTGCCGCGAAATGTACGGTATCGATATTCACCAGCGGGCAGTCGGGGCTGGAACACCCAGGCTTGAGCTGTTCCGACGCATCGCGGGTGGTTTCCAGGGGCGTGCGGTAGTTGGGCTGGAACAGGCTCGCGCACGCGCCCAGGGTCAGGGCGATGGCGGCCACGGAGGCAATTTTGAAAAGCGACATGGGCGTCCTTTCTGAAACAGGGGAAGGCAAAAAGATATCCGCTTCGACTCTCACCGAAGCAGTCAGTTCGCCACTAAGCTAATTAGAGTGGGTTTCGCCTTCACCGTCCATCCCGCTGACGGTAAAGGGGCTGCATCAAACGATGCGGGCGCGTTAGGATGGCGCGAAGTCGAGGTTGCAAGTCACAAAAAGGAACCTCGTAATGGATTTGCAGTAAAGAGGATGCTCATGACTGACTTTGCCAACGCCATTCCAACCGCCGTCGATATCGTGCGGCGCGAAAAATGCTACGAGGGCTTTTACAAGCTCGACCGTTTGCACCTGCGCCATGAATTGTTCGCGGGTGGCATGAGCCGCGAAATCAACCGCGAAGTGTTCGTGCGTCACGATGCCGTCTGCATGCTGCCTTACGATCCGCAGCGCGACGAAGTGGTGCTGATCGAGCAATTTCGCGTCGGCGCCATGGGCAAGGCCAGCAACCCTTGGCTGGTTGAGTTGGTCGCTGGTCTGATCGACAAGGACGAGCAACCGGAAGAAGTTGCTCACCGCGAGGCGCAGGAGGAAGCTGGGCTGGACATCAAGGCTCTGTGGCCGATGACCAAGTATTTCCCGTCGCCGGGCGGCAGCAACGAGTTTGTGCATTTGTATCTGGGGCGTTGCGAAACCGCAGGTGTGGGCGGC
The DNA here is from genome assembly GCF_963970845.1 of Pseudomonas sp. RA_105y_Pfl2_P56. NCBI lineage: Bacteria > Pseudomonadati > Pseudomonadota > Gammaproteobacteria > Pseudomonadales > Pseudomonadaceae > Pseudomonas > Pseudomonas sp. RA_105y_Pfl2_P56. The sequence continues at coordinate 21,354 of NZ_CAXAPL010000018.1, read as the reverse complement.
CTGCATGGGCTGGAGGAAGAGGCCGAAGATATCCGCGTCACGGTCTGGGCGTTTGAAGATGCCTTGCAGGCTGTACGCGATGGACGTATTGCCAATGCGGCGAGCATCATCGCTCTGCAATGGCTGGCGCTGAACCGTGCCGAAGTGAGGGGGTTATGGTTGTAAACAAGCTGCGCGATCGTTATCGAGTCGACCTCGTGGGGCTGCAAGCCGCCTGCGAGGCCAACTACGCGCGCCTGATGCGACTGGTGCCGGACATGCGTAACGACCCGGAGGCGCGACGCATCGCCGTGACTCAGGGCGAGCAGATGCTCGGCGTGCTGGCCCTTGAAGTGCTGCAAACCTGTCCTTACACCACCACGTTGCAGGTGCGTCAGGAACACAGTCTGCCGTGGCTGCCGGTGCCGCAACTGGAAGTGCAGGTCTATCACGACGCGCGCATGGCCGAGGTCATCAGCGCCGAACATGCACGACGCTTTCGCGGCATCTATCCTTACCCGAACGCCGCGATGCATCAGCCGGATGAAAAGGCTCAACTCAATCTGTTTCTGGGGGAGTGGTTGAGTCATTGCCTGGCCTTGGGGCATGAGTACGAAGTCGTACGCTAGTTGTGAACTGCGTCCGGTTCACAGGTTTCCCCTTTCAGTGATCCCCCAGCATAATTGCGGCACTCAACCGATTCCGTGCTTTTGCCCTGGGAGAACGCCTTGCCGAGCGTATCCGCATTGACCACCGCCGATCCGGCGCTGCTGGTGCAGTTATCCGACAGTCATCTGTTCGCCGAGGCGGATGGCACGCTGGTGGGCATGAACACCCGCGAGAGCCTGCAGAAGGTCATCGAACAGGTGCTCAGGCAGCAACCGCGGATCGACCTGATTCTGGCCACCGGGGATATTTCCCAGGACGGCACGCTGGAGTCGTATCGACAGTTTCGCCAGATGACCGCGCAGATCGATGCGCCAGCGCGCTGGATTCCCGGCAATCACGATGAGCCGCAGATCATGGCGCTGGCCGCGGTGCAAAGTGCGTTGCTGGAGTCAGTGGTCGATGTCGGCAACTGGCGCGTGACCTTGCTCGACTCGGCGGTGCCGGGTTCTGTGCCCGGTTACCTGCAGGACGATCAATTGCAGTTGCTCGCCCGCTCGTTGAGTGAGGCACCGGAACGCCATCATCTGGTGTGTTTCCACCATCATCCGGTGCCAGTGGGGTGTGCCTGGGCGGAGCCGATCGGTTTGCGCAATCCCGAGGCGTTTTTCGAGGTGCTGGATCGTTTTCCACAGGCCCGCGCCGTGTTATGGGGGCATGTGCATCAGGAGATTGATCGCGAGCGCAATGGCGTAAGGTTGCTGGCCTCGCCGTCGACCTGCATTCAGTTCGAGCCAAACAGTGAAGACTTCAAGGTTGGCGAACAGGCGCCGGGGTATCGCTGGTTGCGGCTGTTGCCCGATGGACGGCTGGAGACTGGCGTCGAGCGGGTCACGGATTTCGCCTTCACTGTCGATTACGGTTCAAACGGTTACTGAGGCCGCACCGAAGGCATCCTTACAAACACCCACGATCCCCTCGACTCCCTGTAAACTCCGCTATCTTTCGCCGACACTCAGGGAGCTCAAATGTCCGGTTCGATCCTCTATATCCACGGTTTCAACAGCGCACCGGCCTCGAAAAAGGCCTGTGAGCTGGTCGCGGTGATGGAGCGGCTGGGTTTGAGCGGGCAACTGCAGGTTCCGGCCTTGCATCACCATCCGCGCCAAGCCATCGGTCAGTTGGAGCAAGCGATTGCCGAGCTGGGCCGGCCGCTGCTGGTGGGAAGCTCACTCGGCGGCTACTATGCGACTCACCTGGCCGAGCACCATGGCCTGAAAGCGTTGCTGGTCAACCCGGCCGTCAGTCCGCATCGGATGTTCGACGGCTATCTGGGAACGCAGAAAAACCTGTATACCGATGAAACCTGGGAATTGACCCACGACCATGTGACGGCTCTGGCCGAGCTGGAAGTGCCGGCGCCCCAGGATGCGCAGCGGTATCAGGTGTGGTTGCAGACCGGCGACGAAACACTGGATTATCGCCTCGCCCAGCACTATTACCGGGCCTGCGCCTTGCGCATTCAGGCCGGCGGCGACCATGGTTTCCAGGGTTTTGCCGGGCAATTGCCAGCCTTGTTGAGTTTTGCCGACATTGGCGCCGATGTGTATCAGGCAATCGATTTCACCGCACTGTGAAGTCTTGCCCCTCTTTCATGAATGACTGACGACGAGACCCTATGGCCACTCCCAGCGCTAGTTCTTATAACGCCGACGCCATCGAAGTCCTCTCGGGCCTCGACCCGGTGCGCAAACGCCCCGGCATGTACACCGACACCAGTCGGCCGAACCACCTCGCCCAGGAAGTCATCGACAACAGTGTCGACGAAGCCTTGGCCGGCCACGCCAAATCGGTGCAGGTGATCCTGCACGCCGATCACTCGCTGGAAGTCAGCGACGACGGTCGCGGCATGCCGGTCGACATCCACCCGGAAGAGGGTGTGTCAGGCGTCGAGCTGATCCTCACCAAGCTCCATGCGGGCGGCAAGTTTTCCAACAAGAACTACCAGTTCTCCGGCGGTCTGCACGGGGTGGGTATTTCCGTGGTCAACGCCTTGTCGACCGAAGTCCGGGTTCGCGTCAAGCGTGACGGCAACGAATACCAGATGACCTTCAACGACGGCTTCAAGGCCTCGGAACTGGAAATCGTCGGTACCGTCGGCAAGCGCAATACCGGCACCAGCGTGTACTTCGCGCCGGACCCGAAATACTTCGATTCACCGAAATTTTCCATCAGCCGCCTCAAGCACGTGCTCAAGGCCAAGGCTGTGCTGTGTCCGGGACTGCTGGTCAGTTTTGAAGACAAAGGCACCGGCGAGAAAGTCGAGTGGCATTACGAGGACGGCCTGCGCTCCTATCTGGTCGACGCGGTCAGCGAATTTGAACGCCTGCCGGACGAGCCGTTCTGCGGCGCTTTCGCCGGTAATAAAGAAGCGGTCGACTGGGCCCTGCTGTGGTTGCCCGAAGGTGGCGACGCGGTGCAGGAAAGCTACGTCAACTTGATCCCGACGGCGCAGGGCGGTACCCACGTCAATGGTTTGCGTCAGGGCTTGCTTGATGCGATGCGCGAGTTCTGCGAATTCCGCAGCCTGCTGCCGCGCGGTGTGAAACTGGCGCCGGAAGACGTCTGGGAACGCATCGCCTTCGTGCTGTCGATGAAGATGCAGGAGCCGCAATTCTCCGGCCAGACCAAAGAGCGTCTGTCATCGCGTGAAGCGGCGGCGTTCGTTTCCGGGGTGGTCAAGGATGCTTTCAGCCTGTGGCTTAACGCCAACCCGGAAACCGGTCTGGCGTTGGCCGAACTGGCGATCAACAACGCCGGCCGTCGTCTCAAGGCCAGCAAGAAAGTCGAGCGCAAGCGCGTCACTCAGGGGCCGGCACTGCCGGGCAAACTCGCTGACTGCGCCGGGCAGGACCCGATGCGTTCCGAACTGTTCCTGGTCGAAGGTGATTCCGCCGGCGGTTCCGCCAAGCAAGCCCGGGACAAAGAGTTTCAGGCGATCCTGCCGTTGCGCGGCAAGATCCTCAACACCTGGGAAGTCGACGGCAGCGAAGTGCTCGCCAGCCAGGAAGTGCACAACATCGCCGTGGCCATCGGTGTCGATCCGGGCGCGGCGGACATGAGCCAGTTGCGCTACGGCAAGATCTGCATCCTCGCCGACGCCGACTCTGACGGCCTGCACATCGCAACCTTGCTCTGCGCGTTGTTCGTCCAGCATTTCCGCCCGTTGGTGGATGCCGGTCACGTCTACGTCGCGATGCCGCCGCTGTACCGTATCGACCTCGGCAAAGAGATCTACTACGCCCTCGACGAAGCCGAACGTGATGGGATTCTAGACCGTCTGGTGGCCGAGAAAAAACGTGGCAAACCACAGGTCACCCGATTCAAAGGTCTGGGTGAAATGAACCCGCCGCAGTTGCGTGAAACCACCATGGACCCCAACACCCGGCGTCTGGTGCAACTGACGCTGGGCGAAGATTTCGCCCAGACCTCGGAAATGATGGACATGCTGCTGGCGAAGAAACGCGCCGGTGATCGCAAGGCTTGGCTCGAATCCAAAGGCAACCTCGCCGAGGTGCTGGCCTGATGCGGTTTGGCTGGGCCTTGGCGGGTGCGTTGCTGCTGAGTGCGATGGGCGTGTCGGCCGAGCCGTTGCAGGAGTTGCGCGTGCTTTCCGAGCACCCGGTCGACGGCATGCGCGGCGGTAACCTGTCGGGGCTGGCGATGTGTGGCAGCGAGTTGTGGACGGTGTCGGACCGCGATGACGACCAGATTTATCGGCTCAATACCGCCGATCAGGTCTGGCAGGCCGAAGCCTTGCACATCGACGTGCCCGAAGTGCCGGAGACCGGTTTGCCGTGGGGGTTGCGCTCGCGCAGTTGGGCCGCGTCGTTCGTGCGCGGTGGCGATCTGGATTTCGAAGGCATCACCTGCGACAGCGCTGGCAATCGCTACATCGTCAGCGAAGGCCATGCAGCGGTATTGCAGGTGCCCGTCAATGGCCCGGCCAACTGGCTGAAAATCTCGCCGATGATGGTTCGCGAAGCGCGGGCCAGCGGCATGCTCCTGCATTTCAATGCGATATTCGAAGGCCTGGCGATCAACCCGGCAGGCGATCAGATGTGGCTGGCGGCCGAACGGCAAAGCCGTGGCTTGCTCAAGATCAAGCGCCAGCAGACGGTGTGGGATTGCGACGGTCGTTGCGTGCTGCTCAGCGAGAGTGGCAAGGAGATGCAGCCGCCGCAGTTCCCGGATGCCAAAGCGGTCGATCGGGACTTTTCCGACCTTTCGTTGTTCAACGGCAAACTGTTTACCCTTGAACGCAACGCCTTCCAGATATGTCGTCGCGATGCGCAAACAGCCAAGATCGAGCGTTGCTGGTCGTATGCGGCCGAACTGTTGCAGGCCAACCGCCAATACTCACAGAGCTACGGGCTGGAAGAGGCACTGATCGTCGATGCTGAGGGTGCGTGGATCGGCGTCGACAATAATTTTGGCCCGCGTGCCGACGGTGAGGTTCGGCCGGTCGTCTGGCGGTTCGCCGCACCTGACGGTGGCTGGAGCGCCAAGCCTTGAGCCAGCAACCACCGGGCAAGCGCGCCGGGCGGGTGCTGATGATCCTGGCCTGGTGCGCTGCGCTTTTTCTGGCCACGCGGTTTTTCGGCCAGTGGGAACAACGCCAGCAGAATCCGAACGTGGTGGTGAGTTCGCAGCAGGGCGAAGGTTATATCGAAGTGAAGCTGGCCGGTAACGCCCAGGGGCATTTTGTCGCCAGCGGCCAGATCAACGGCGAGCCGGTTGAATTCCTGCTCGACACCGGCGCAACCGATGTGGCGATCCCGGCGGATCTGGCCGAGCGTTTGAAGCTGCAAGAGGGTTTTGGTGTGACCCTGAGCACGGCCAATGGCCTGAGCCAGGGCTATCGTACAAAAATTGACCGCCTGCAACTGGGCGACATCGTGCTGCGGGACGTCCGCGCACTGGTGGCGCCAGGCTTGCAGGGTGATCAGGTGCTGCTCGGGATGAGCGCCCTGAACAAACTTGAATTTACTCAGCGCGGTGGCACCATGCTGCTGCGCCAGACAACGAACCGATGAGGCCCGCATGAGCGACATCCTTGCAGACAGCTTAGACGGCGTAGAGCGCCGCTCGCTGGCTGACTTCACCGAAAGTGCCTACCTCAACTACTCCATGTACGTGATCATGGACCGTGCCTTGCCGCATATCGGCGATGGCCTGAAACCGGTGCAGCGTCGCATCATTTATGCGATGAGCGAACTGGGGCTGGACGCTGACTCCAAACACAAGAAATCGGCGCGTACCGTCGGTGACGTACTCGGTAAATTCCACCCCCACGGCGACTCGGCGTGCTACGAAGCGATGGTGCTGATGGCTCAGCCGTTCAGCTATCGCTACACGCTGGTCGACGGCCAGGGTAACTGGGGTGCGCCGGATGATCCCAAGTCCTTCGCGGCCATGCGTTACACCGAGGCTCGCCTGTCGCGTTATTCCGAAGTGCTGCTCAGCGAACTGGGCCAGGGCACCGCGGACTGGGGGCCGAACTTCGACGGCACCCTGCAGGAACCGCTGGTATTGCCAGCGCGTCTGCCGAACATTCTGCTCAACGGTACCACCGGCATCGCCGTGGGCATGGCCACCGACGTACCGCCGCACAACCTGCGCGAAGTCGCCACGGCGTGCGTGCGCTTGCTTGATGAGCCCAAAGCCACGGTCGAGCAACTCTGTGAACACATCCAGGGCCCGGACTATCCGACCGAAGCGGAAATCATCACGCCGCGCGCCGACCTGCTGAAAATGTACGAAACCGGCAAGGGCTCGGTGCGCATGCGCGCCGTGTACCACGTCGAGGACGGCGACATCATCGTCACCGCGCTGCCGCATCAGGTCTCCGGGGCCAAAGTGCTGGAGCAGATCGCCGCGCTGATGCAGGCCAAACCGTCGAAAGCGCCGCAGATCGCCGACCTGCGCGACGAATCCGACCACGAAAATCCGTGCCGCATCGTGATTATCCCTGTCAACAGCCGCGTCGATCACGAAGCGCTGATGCAGCACCTGTTCGCCAGCACCGAGCTGGAGTCGACCTACCGGGTCAACGTCAACATCATCGGCCTGGACGGCAAGCCACAGCTCAAAAACCTGCGCGCCTTGCTGGTCGAATGGCTGGAGTTCCGCGTGCAGACCGTGCGTCGCCGCTTGCAATTTCGCCTCGACAAGGTCGAGCGTCGTCTGCACCTGTTGGACGGTTTGCTGATTGCCTACCTCAATCTGGATGAAGTGATCCACATCATCCGTACCGAGGAACACCCCAAAGCCAAGCTGATCGAGCGCTTCGCCCTCAGCGAGATTCAAGCCGACTACATCCTCGACACCCGTCTGCGTCAATTGGCGCGACTGGAAGAAATGAAGTTGCGCGACGAGCAGGACGAACTGCTCAAGGAACAAGCCAAGCTGCAAGCGCTGCTGGGCAGCGAAGCCAAGTTGAAGAAACTGGTGCGCACCGAGCTGATCAAGGACGCCGAAACCTATGGCGACGACCGCCGCTCGCCAATCGTGGAGCGCGCCGAAGCCAAGGCGTTGACCGAGCACGATCTGCTGCCGAACGAGAAAGTAACAGTCGTGTTGTCGGAAAAAGGCTGGATCCGTTCGGCCAAAGGTCATGACATCGACGCCACTGGCCTTTCGTACAAGGCAGGCGACGGCTTCAAGACCTCGGCAGCGGGACGCTCCAACCAGTTTGCGGTGTTTATCGACTCCACCGGCCGCAGCTATTCGGTCGCCGCGCACACGTTGCCGTCGGCGCGTGGCCAGGGCGAGCCGTTGACCGGCCGTCTGACGCCGCCACCGGGCGCATCGTTCGAATGCGTGATGATGCCGGAAGACGACGCGCTGTACGTGATCGCTTCCGACGCCGGTTACGGATTCGTGGTCAAAGGCGAAGACCTGCAAGCCAAGAACAAGGCCGGTAAAGCCCTGTTGAGCCTGCCGAACAACGCCAAAGTGATCGCACCGCGTCCGGTGACCGATCGTGAACAGAACTGGCTGGCCTCGGTCACGACCGAAGGTCGCCTGCTGATTTTCAAAATCAGCGATCTGCCACAATTAGGTAAGGGCAAGGGCAACAAGATCATCGGTATTTCCGGTGAGCGCGTGGCCAGTCGCGAAGAATATGTCACGGACATCGCCGTGCTTGCGGAAGGCGCAACACTGGTGTTGCAGGCCGGGAAACGGACACTGTCGCTCAAAGCCGACGACCTCGAACACTACAAAGGCGAGCGTGGTCGCCGTGGCAATAAACTGCCGCGTGGCTTCCAGCGAGTCGATGCACTGCTCGTCGAAAACCTCAATTAGGCGTCCCAGAGCGCTCGATCTACGATTTAACGCGTAGATCGACGCTTTGGCGCTGGAGTCGGAACGCATATTCACGGATGATATGGCCTTTCAAGCGCCGGCGTGGCCGAGCGTTCTTCATATTTATTGAGTATTTTCACTGTGGTCAGCCGAGTGGCGGCCACCTGGACGGGATGATGACTGCTCTGCGCCCCCTTATTTTCCTGCTCGCCGGCGTTCTTGGCCTGGCGGGTTGCAGCGTACACCAGCCGGTGTCGCTGTATCAGCTGGACAGCGGAAGTCCGGTTCAGCCTGCGCAAAGCGCAGGCATGGCGGTTTTGTTGGGCCCTGTAGTCGTCGCCGACTACCTGCAACGTGAAACCCTGCTGCAACGTCAACCGGACGGCAGTCTGCAAGCGGCGACCGATGGTCGTTGGGCCGGCAGCCTTTCGTCGGATATCGACCAGTTGCTGCTGCGTCAGGTTGCCGGTCATCTGGACAGCCAGCGCGTGGTATTGGCGCCGGCCACTCAGGGCTTCACCCCGGATGTGCAGGTATTGCTGACCATCACGCGTCTGGACTCCGGCGAGAAACAACCGGCGATTCTCGATGCGCAATGGCGATTGATCGACCGTCGTGGAAAGGTGCGCGATAACCGTATCGTCCACCTGCAAGAACTGCACGCCGGTAGCACGGCTTCGCAGGTTCAGGCACAGGGGATTCTGTTGCAGCGGTTGGCCGATCAACTGTCGGTGGCGCTCAAACCGCTGGCCAATCAGCCGCCGGTGGTCGAGGCGCAGCGTAAACCGGCACCGAAACCGGCAGCGCCTTCGGAAGCCGACAAGCAGCCGAAGATCCCGATGGCTTCGCCGATTCGCACCGATATGGAAGTGTTCCGCTTCTAAGTCTGGTTTGAGTCAAGACAAAGCCCGCCTTGTGCGGGCTTTGTTGTGTCTGCTGTCTGGCGATTTGTGGTCAGGCGTCTAGCCCCTTCGCGAGCAAGCCCGCCCCCACAAGGGTTCTGGTGTTTGCGGTTCCCCTGTGGGAGCGGGCTTGCTCGCGAAGGGGTCGGATCAGGCTACGAAAAAGCCCGCAGACAATCACTCATCTGCGGGCTCCTTTACAGCGGGGTCAGACCTCAGGCCCGGCGCTCATGCATCCGCGCCAGTTGCCGCTCCAGCATCGATGGATAAGGCTCCATCAACCGCTCGACACAGCACGCCCCCTCGGGACTGGCGATCGGGCGAATCCGTGCACGCTGACGGATTAGCGCGTCATCACTGATCTTGCGTTCAACCAGCAGCAAATTGCGGCTGTGCTGTGACAAGGCCAGCGCGTCCTGGGCCGAATCGGTGAGCAGCAGATCAATCTGGCTCAGGCCGAACAACTCATCACCCAGGGTCAGGCCCAGTTGCAATTGCAGGGTAATGCCACTGTCCGCGACTTCTATCTGCAACTGATGGCCCAGCGCTCGCAGTAACTCGCCGCAGCAGATCGCGTTGGTCAGGTAGTCGTCGCCACTGTCCTCGGTGTGGAACAGCATCAGCGTGCTGCCATCGTTCAGGGTTTCGATCTCGCCTTGATACAGCGAAGCGGCTTGATCGAGGCAATCGCGGTAGCGCTTTTGCAACTCTTCCAGACGGGTCCGAGGCAAACGGCGCAGTTGCTCCTGCGAGCCCAGTTGCACGGCCAGTACTGCCGTGTGCTGAGGCACGCTTGGCGTGGCCTGGCGAATCGGCGGTTGCGCGGTTTCATTCAAGGACTCGTCGCGCAGGTCGGCGAAGGCGTCGTCGTCCTCATCGTCTTCGACGGTGCTGACCACCCGGCGTGCCGCAGGCTTTTGCGCGGCCATCGGCCGGCTCTCGTCGAAGCTCGGGTCGCGCAGGTTACGCACCTCGAACTCGGTCTCGTCGTCTTCGAACTCGGGCTCCGGTTCTGGCTCGGGTTCAACAGGCTCGGGGGCATAGTTGGCGTGTAACTGACGGGCCAGATCGCCGATCTCGTCCTGACGCTCGATGCCCGGGGTGTACTCATCGATCCGGCGCAGCCATACGCGCAGTTGCAGGAGCGGCGTGGAGATGTGCCGACCCAGCCGCAGGCTCAGGGCCAACGACAGCGCCAACAGAATCGCACTCAAGATGCCCATGCTCTGCAGGCTGATGGTCATCGGCTGCTGGAACTGATCCATGTCCAAGCTGATGCGCAGCTGCCCGGCGGTCACGTCCTGAAAAGTGATCTTGCTTTCGTACATGCCTTCGGCTTCGCCCAGCAGGCTGTGCTTGGGGCGCTGACCGGACTCGGCGAGGATGCGGTTATCCACGCTGTAAATGGCGGCGTGGGCCACCAGTTTGTTTTTGGTCAGATTATTGAGCAGTACGTTGAGGCTGAGGATGTCGTTGGACACCAGCAGCTCCGTGGCGGAGGTGGCGGTCTGCGTGGTCAGGCTTTCGCCCAGCGCATCGGCCTGTTCGTGCATGGCCTGCTTGAATTGCAAACCCATCACGCCGGCATAGATCACCAGGGCCAGAGCGACCAGGATCACGTTATGGCTGGCAATGCGCAATGCAATCGGTACACGGCGGTGGCGCAGTGCACGGAAGATCAGCAGGAAGAAGTTATCGGTTTTAACTGGCGTGGGCCGGTTCACTGAGCTCGGCTCTTTTGTCCGTGAAGTTGACGCGCAGTATAGCGACAGGCCCTAGACCGGCAAAGCGCTCGCGGTGCCCGATGGTCACTGAAAGTGGGTAGAATGCGGTTTTTTTCCAGTTGCGGGGGTGCGCGTTGCGCGAAATCGTCCTGATTAACATCACGGGAGTCGACCGTCCGGGTCTGACGGCGGCCATTACCGGTGTTCTGGCCCAGGGTGGTGTGAACATTCTCGACATCGGTCAGGCGGTGATCCACGACACCCTGTCGTTTGGCATCCTGGTTGAAATTCCCGATTCCTTGCAAGGCAAGTCGGTGCTCAAGGACATCCTGTTCAAGGGCTACGAGCTTGATCAGCAAGTGCGCTTCACCCCAGTGTCCGAAGAGGATTACCAGCAATGGGTGGGCAATCAGGGCAAGAAACGCCACATCGTCACCCTGTTGACGCGCAAAGTGACGGCTGGCCAATTGCAGGCCGTCAGTTCGATCACTGCCAAATACGGCCTGAACATCGATCACATCGACCGTCTGTCGGGTCGTATGCCGCTCGACACCCCGGCCGACCAGGGCAAGGGCTGCATCGAGTTCTCCGTGCGTGGCGAAGCGGCTGATCCGCAGGCGCTGCGTGCCGAGTTCCTCAGCGTCGCGCAGGAACTGAACGTCGACATCGCCTTCCAGGAAGATTCGCTGTTCCGTCGCAACCGTCGTCTGGCGGTGTTCGACATGGACTCGACGCTGATCGAAGCCGAAGTCATCGATGAACTGGCCAAGGCGGCCGGAGTTGGCGAGCAGGTTTCGCACATCACCGAGCGTGCCATGGCGGGCGAACTGGATTTTCGCGCCAGCTTCAAAGAGCGTCTGGCGCTGCTCAAAGGCCTCGACGTCAGCGTGCTGGACTCGATCGGTGCTTCGCTGCGCCTGACCGAGGGAGCCGAAACCCTGTTCGCCGAACTCAAGCGTCTGGGTTACAAGACCGCAATCCTGTCGGGCGGCTTCACCTATTTCGCCAAGCAATTGCAGGCCAAACTCGGTATCGACTATGTGTTCGCCAACGAACTGGAAGTGGTCGACGGTAAGTGCACAGGCGTGGCGATCGAGCCGATTGTCGATGCGCAACGCAAGGCTGACCTGTTGAAAGAACTGGCGCACAAGGAAGGTTTGCGTCTGGAGCAGACCATTGCGGTCGGCGACGGCGCCAATGACCTGCCGATGCTGGCCATTGCCGGGTTGGGCGTGGCGTTTCGCGCCAAGCCGTTGGTCAAGCAGTCGGCGAAGCAGGCGATCTCCACCCTTGGGCTCGATGGCGTGCTGTATCTGCTGGGCTTCCGGGATCGCGACGGGCAGCTCTGACTCTCCAGGGCCAGCGTCGGACTCTTCGCAAACAAACCCGCTCCCACTTTGGAATGCATTTCAAGTGTGGGAGCCGGCTTGCTCGCGAAGGGCGCAACCCGGTCTAAAGCGACTTCCACAACGAATCGAAATCCTCTTCGCTCCCGCTCTGCGACGCCGCCTCCAGCGAGCGATAGGCAAACTGATTGAAACTGTGCGTACTCGCCACCCGTCGATCCAGCCCGGCGGGGTGCTCCTCGCCCAGGGTGTTGATCAGCACCTTGCTGCCTTCCTGAAAGGGTAGACGCGGCGCCAGCAAGGTGGCCGGCAAGTCGATCGAGCTGATCTGCGGCAGTAGCAATCCGCGTAAATAGTGGCTGTGATCGTCCCGCGAGCGCACCAGTTGCAAACCGCACGGTTGTGCATGGGGCGCCACCAGTTCAATGCCCATCTGCGTGCCGCTGCCGCGCACCTGCCGGATCCAGCGAATGACCGCGATGCTCCAGCCCTGATTCGTGCTGTCCTGAATCCCGAGCATTTCCCCGGTCTGTAGCTCGACGGGGACTTCTTTCGGCCAGCCCAGGCAATAACCACCGGGACTGTGATTGATCACAGGCAGAGCATACGTCGGATAGTGTGGCGTGCTGTCGGTGCTGCTGTCGTCCTCCACCAACTGGTCGTACTGAATTTCTTCGTAGGGCAGAAACTCATCGGCCTTGCTTTGCGGCGCGGCGTCGAACGCCTGGCTCCAACTGTCCTTTTCACCTTGAGTCACGGCGCTGCTGAAGTTTGCCGCGCGTGCGCCGGGGAGCTTGAGCAGTTCGCTGAACGTGCGTTCACCACCCAAATAGAAGTGCAGGGCGCTCATGCCCACGCACACGGTCAGGCTGCCTTGGCCCACGGTGCGCTGAAAACTGCGCTCGGCCGCCTGGCCCCAGGTCGCATGCAAGTGTTGCAGGGTGTCGAAGCTCAGCCCGGCAGGGACGGGCAGCGGCGTCGACGTGTCCTGGCGCTGCAGAAATGCCTCGATGACATTCACCAGCGGCTGCGGATCGAAGCCGAGCAGTGCATTTTTCTGCTCACTGCGGAACATGTTGCGATAGCGCGGCCCGGCATCGAGTTCGGCGCTGATCGCAAACAAACCCTCGTCCGGGCTACCGGGATGCAGTTTGAGCAAAGCACTCCACGGCTCGATCACTTCTGCCAGTCGGGCAATCTGGTTCTGTCGCAGTTGATTGCAGCGGGCGCAGCCCAATAGCAGGGCGGCGATGTAAGTCTGTTCCAGGCTCAACTCGGTGCTCAGGCTGGCGAGATCGTCATGCACCTGGCGCTGTTGCAACTGCAATTGACAGGCTATTCGATAGAGCTGATGCAGCTCGAACCACAGATGCTCCGGCGGCGAGCTGTACAACTGCGCGGCGCGCACCCCTTGAGCTTTAAGTGCATGGGCTGCCCGTTGCAGGGCCTGGCTGACAAGTGCTGCGCGATCCTTGCTGTACTTCGGCGCAATGCGCAACACGATCTGTTTGTAGCCGATGGCCAGATGACCTTGCAGCGCTTGACACAGGTTGCTGATCTTGCGCGAGCGCTCGTCGAGCATGATCGCCTGATGCAGGAAGTGCCGCTCCAGATGCTGGCAGACGAAGTACACCTCAGGGCGCAGCAGTTCCAGCAGTTGCAGGCGATTGTCACTGGGGGTGAGCAACAGATTGAGTTCGCCCAGGCCTTGATACAACAGGCGGGCGGTTTCGCCGATGTTGGCTTTGGGCAGGTCGGCGATCCAGCGTTTGAGATCGCGCGGGGTGTGTTCACAGAACGACAGGCGCGTTTGCGTTGGCGTCGGGGCGCGTAATGTCGGTTGGAATTGAGGCTCACTCATGCCATGACCAGCTCCGGAAACGAATGGGGCAATGCACGAAACTCTAGCAGCTGTGGCCGGGTTCGCGGGTTCCTGTGGGGTTTTTTACCGTTTGTCTGCTTGCTCGTTGCCATGCCGTAGGCGCAACTAGGCTCTTAGGCGTGCGATCGGATACGCACGGTCGTACGGCCTGTTGCCAATAGCGGGCAGGTCTCTTCATAACTTCAAGGAGATGAGGTTCATGTCTAAATATGTAGTGGCAAATCAGTGGGGCGGCAGTTCGGCCCCTTGGCATCCAGGTGGAGATTGGGTGCTGGGCGCGCGGGACAACCAGAACGTCGTGGCCATCGAGATCAAGTCCGGTGACGACGGCAAAACGTTCACCGGCACCATGACCTACGCCGGTGAAGGGCCCATTGGCTTCAAGGCGCAACGCACAGGCCAGAACCAGTACAACGTCGAGAATCAGTGGGGTGGCAACGATGCCCCGTGGCATCCGGGCGGCAAGTGGGTCATTGGCGGACGGGACAATCAGAACGTTGTCGCGTTGAGCGTCACTTCCAATGATGGAGGGAAAAACCTCAGTGGCACCAATACCTATGCCAACGAAGGGCCAATCGGCTTTCGTGGGCAAATAGAGTAACGGTCCCCGCGAGTCGTATCCGCCCATTCGCAGACGTGCGAACGGGCGGATCAGTGGCTACATCAGACTCAGGCTTTTGGCAGCGCCAAACCCTGGCCCATCTGCACTGGCGAGCCAGCCGCCAGTTCTTCAGCCCACTTCACTTGATCCGGCCCGAACAGCACGATCGCGGTCGAACCCAGCTTGAAACGGCCCAGTTCGGCGCCTTTTTCCAGATGAATCGGCGCGCGGGCGGCTTCGTCGTAGCGGAAGGTTTTCAGCTCGCGTTTCGGCGGCGTGACCAGGCCGGCCCACACGGTTTCGATCGAAGCCACAATCATCGCGCCCACCAGAACAACCGCCATCGGGCCGCGTTCGGTGTCGAAAATGCACGCTACGCGCTCGTTGCGGGCGAACAGCTCCGGGACGTTTTCGGCGGTGGTCTGGTTGACCGAGAAGATCCGGCCCGGGATGTAGACCATTTCACGCAGGGTGCCGGCCAGCGGCATGTGTACGCGGTGGTAGTCCTTCGGCGACAGGTAAATGGTGGCGAAGTCGCCGCCCATGAACGGCGCTGCGTTTGCCGCGTCACCGCCGAGCAGTTCCAGCACGCTGAAACTGTGGCCCTTGGCCTGGAACACCCGACCGTGTTCGATCGGGCCGAGCTGGCTGACGGCACCGTCGGCCGGGCTGAGGACTGCGCCCGGGGTTTCGTCCAGCGGACGCGCGCCGTCTTTCAGGGCGCGGGTGAAGAACGCGTTGAAGTGCTCGTAGGCAGTCAGGTCTTCAACCAGTGCCTGCGACATGTCCACTTGATAGCGCTTGGCGAACCACTGGGTGAATGCATTCTTGAACCAGCGCACGCGGCACTCGGCAATGCAGCCGGCCAGGCGCGACAGCAAATGATGAGGCAGCAGGTACTGGCTGAGGATAAACAGACGCTCTTTCATTAGTTGTCCTTAAAAACCTTAAATCTCGACAGGCGTGTCGGGGTGGTTGCCCCATTCGCCCCAGGAACCGGCGTAGCCTTTGACTCGCGGATAACCGAGGGACTTGGCCACCAGATAAGTGAAGCCCGACCGGTGATGGGTCTGGCAGTGGGTAATGATTTCTTTGTCCTTGGTGATCCCCAGGTCTTCGAGGATCTGCGGCATGTCAGTGCGAATGCGTAACTGACGCGCCTTGTCCATGCCCGCCGTCCATTCGAAATTGACGGCGCCGGGAATATGGCCGGCTTTGGCGGCCAGGACCTTCTCGCCGGAGTATTCCAGCGGCCCGCGTGCATCCCAGATCGCCAGGTCGGCGGCGCCGAGACGGCTTTGCAGGTATTCGCGCGTGGCGGTCGGTTCTTCGTGCAGCGTCAATGCCACCGGACCACCGGCGGCAGGAGGTACCTGGATCGACATCGGCATGCCATCGGCCAGCCACGCCGGCAGACCGCCATCGACATAGTGGTACTTGTCGTGACCGATCACGTCGAGCAGCCAGATGAAGCGTCCGGCCCAGCCGCCGCCCTCGTCGTCATAGACCACGTAGACCGCGTCCTGGCGATGGCCCAGCTCACCGAACAACGCTTCCAGATCGGCTTTGGCCGGCAACAGTCCCGGCGCCGGTGGCTGGCCGAACTGGGTTCGTTTCGGATCGACAAACCGCGCCCCGGGAATGTGTCCTTCGGTGTAGCGGGCGGCACTGGTCAAGTCCACCAGAATCAGATCGCTTGCCTCGAGCCTGGGGAGCAGGTCGCTCGGTTCGATCACGAGCGGCAAGCCAGAGAAGTCAGACATGTGAGGTCTCCAGAGCACAAAGTGGGGGATTGTAGCGCAGCCTCATCGGCCACGGCTGCTAAAGCTGTGCAGGGCTTTTTCGATGCATTGCGCGGTTTTGCCAAAGGCTTGCACGGTGATATCGGCGAAGGGGCCACCGCCCTGATCGGCGACGACGATCATGATCACCCGGCCATTGTTGACCAGTGAGCGCAGGAACAGGTGCTCGCCACGAAACAGAGAGCGCAGGTTCGGCGGCAGCAGGGCAGAGAATTGTCCGTCGTTTTGCGGGTTGATCCGTACCTGCGCCTGTTGCGCGAGCAGCCGTTGCAGGACTTTGCTTTGACTGACCACAAAGTTCAGCGCCCCCGCTTCTTTTGGCAGGCCGAAGGTCTGGTGCACGCGCAGATTGGACTGGGTGCGATCGGCCATCAGGATCATCACCCGATGCATGCCGCTGGCGACCAGGGCGTCACGGGCGGCAACGGTCAGGCTCATGGCATTGGTGAAGCGACTCGGCTCGGCCAGCAGTTCGGCGCATTGCCGGCGCCACTGCGTCAGATCTTCGGCGCTGGGGGCGGCGGCCGGGAGCATTCCGGCCGGCAAGCGATGAGTGCCCCACGGCCATAGCAGCGAAATGGCCGGGTGCCACAGATCCGGCAGCGCATGGTGACGCGCGCTGTTGGCCGCCTGTTGGTGCAATTGCTGCTGCACCTCGTCCATCGAAATTTGCAGATAAAGGCTGGTCAGGTACTGCCAGCGCTTACTGTGCGGACTGTCCCACGCCTGTTGCGCCGACAGCGCCAGCCCGTTGGCCAGCAGCACGGTGTTGGCCGGCTGATTGAGCCAGCGGCGCAACGTCGGATCATCGTCCAGACGATTTTGCTGACGTAACGGGTGCTCGCTGTCGCGGGCGATTCTAAGGACCTTGACCAATTCGCGGCGCTCGCCGAGCAGCAATTTGTAGCCTTGTTGCACCCAGACCGGCAGGTGCCATACGTGCACCAGCGCCTCGGCGATTTTCAGCAGGCGCACGCCGAACAACTGTTTCTCGACAGTGCGCGCCGACTCGCCCTTGTGGATAACCCGCAGTTCCCACTCTTCAAGCAACTGTGGATACGTCAGCGCCAGCGGCCACAACGGCGAGAGAAACAGCAGACTGCCCCAATGAATGTCCTGCCACAGCCGCGCCAGGCGACTGGCAAAAAAACCGTTGGCCTGTTGCGTGGCGTGTTGGCTGATCATTTGCAGTTGCCGCAGGGCCTTGGGAATCTGCATCTGCGGTTCGGCAGGCAGGCGTGCCAGCAGTTCTTCGGTGCGGGCGAGGCCGAGACGGTTGATCGCCACTTCGAGATTTTCCGCCGGTGTGCTCATCGTGCCGTGGGTGTGACGATTTGCCTCACGGATGATGCTCAAGGCCAGCGCCGGGCTGTCCTGCATCAGGTCAGCGATGTCGCGCAGAGAACTGCGGTTGTCACGAATGGCCCGGCAGACTTTGTCGTGAGCGTCTTGCGGCACGGGCAGGCGCACGCTATCGAGCCATGTCACCCAGCCTTCAAGGGTGGTCGGTTTTACGTGTGGGACGTTCGTTTCATTAGCCATGTCTGGACGAGATCTTCACTGACTGTAGACGCGCCCGGCATGGGCTAAATTGGCTTTTCGCCTGAACTGGCTATAGTCTGGCGCAGTTTTGCCGATAAGTAGAAGAAGAGATTTTTTAACTTCCGAATATGACCTTGAACCCGACTTAAATAAGTACTTTCTACCTATGGCTAAAATTATCGGCATCATCGTCGTATTCGCGAGCGTGCTCGGCGGATACGTGCTCTCCCACGGCAAGATTGCCGCCCTGGTCCAGCCCTTCGAGGTGATGATCATCGGTGGTGCGGCACTGGGTGCATTCCTCCAGGCCAACCCCGGTTACATGACGATGCACGTGCTCAAGAAATCCCTGAGCATGTTCAGTTCGCGTTTCAGCCACACCTTCTACCTGGAAGTGCTCGGCCTGATCTACGAGATCCTCAACAAGAGCCGTCGCGAAGGCATGATGGCCATTGAAGGCGACATCGAAGACGCCGCCGCGAGCCCGATTTTCGCCAAGTACCCGGCAGTCCTTAAAGATGAACGCATGACCGCGTTCATCTGTGATTACCTGCGCATCATGTCCTCCGGCAACATGGCTCCCCACGAGCTCGAAGGCCTGTTCGACATGGAGCTGTACAGCCTCAAAGAAGACCTTGAGCACCCGTCCCACGCGGTAAACGGCATTGCCGACGCCATGCCGGGTTTCGGTATTGTCGCGGCGGTACTGGGTATCGTGGTGACCATGGCATCCTTGGGTGAGGGCGATCAGAAGTCCATCGGTCTGCACGTCGGTGCGGCGCTCGTGGGTACCTTCTTCGGTATTCTCGCCGCGTACGGTTTCTTCGGCCCGTTGGCGCATTCCCTGGCCCACGATGCCAAGGAAGAACTGAACGTCTACGAAGCCATCAAGGCCTCGCTGGTGGCTTCGGCTTCCGGCATGCCGCCATCGTTGGCGGTGGAGTTCGGTCGCAAGGTGCTGTACCCGGCGCACCGTCCAAGCTTTGCCGAGCTGGAACAAGCCGTTCGCGGTCGTTAAGCCATGGAAAATAATCAGCCGATAATCATCAAGCGCGTCAAGCGCATAGCCGGTGGGCACCACGGCGGGGCATGGAAAATCGCCTTCGCCGACTTCGCCACGGCAATGATGGCGTTCTTCCTGGTGTTGTGGCTGCTGTCCACCGCAACGCCGGAGCAGAAGATCGCCATCGCCGGCTATTTCAAAGACCCGGTCGGCTTCTCTGAAAGTGGCACGCCTTACATCATCGATCTGGGCGGTACACCGACCCTGGCCCCGGAAAATACCCTCAACCCCGAGGTGAAATCCCAGCCACAACCGGACAAGGTCACCGTCGACACCGATCAGGTCGAAGGCATGGCCGAGCAGGTCGAGAAGGAGCGTCTGGAACTGCTCCTGCAAGAGTTGCAGAACAAGGTCGACGAAAACCCGCAACTGCAGAAGTTCAAGGATCAGATCCTCTTCGAGATCACGCCGAACGGCTTGCGCATCCAGATCATGGACGCCGAGAACCGGCCGATGTTCGACTCCGGTTCCGCACGTCTGAAGCCGTACTTCGAAGACATCCTGCTGGCCATGGCCGACACCATCAAAGCGGTGCCGAACAAGATCAGTATCAGCGGCCACACTGACGCCCAGCCATACATTGGCCGTGGTGATTACGGCAACTGGGAACTCTCGGCCAACCGTGCCAATGCCGCTCGCCGCGCATTGGTCGCTGGTAGCTATCCGGAGGAGCAGGTGGCGCGAGTGGTGGGTTATGCCTCGTCGGCGTTGTTCGACAAGGAGAACCCGTTCAATCCGGTCAACCGCCGCATCGACATTGTCGTGCTGACCAAGAAGGCTCAGGCAGCCATCGAAGGTGCGCAAGGTGCCGAACCGGCGAAACCGGCAGAGCAAGGGCAAAATGGTGCCGTTGCAACGCCACCGGTCGATCCGAACGCACTGCCGGCCGATCAGCAACCGGTGCCTGCCCACGAGTTGCGTGAACGGTTGAACCTGTTCGACGACGCGGCACCGAAACCGGCCGAGCCGGGAAGTGCGGCGCCGGCGCCGACAACGCCCCCGGCGACTGCACCGGCCCCCGCGCCGAAGCAGTGACCCCTAAAAAGCCACGGTAACCGTGGCTTTTTTGTGCCTGCCTGCGTCGCATTGACCAATCGCAGTTTTCGCATTCACGGAAGATCAGTTATGGAAAGAGTCAAAGCCTATTTTCAGCGGCACGGCCACGCCCCCTTCAAGTTTGGTGAGGGGCGGGTCAGTGGTTATATCTCGGCCACGCTCGGGCTGTTGAGCCTGCTCGCGGTGTTGTGCTTCCTGTTTCCCGAGTGGCTCACCACTGCTGAACTGCGCAAGGTCTACGACGAACAGTTTGCGCGTACCACGCTGTTGCTGGGGCTGGTGCTGTCGTTCAGCCTCGGTACCCTGAATATCCTGCTCAACAAACGCAAGCGTCTGGGGATCACCGGGCTGGTCGCGTCGGGGCTGGCGGTATTTCTCGGCGGCACCAACGTGCAGGTCAGTGCAATCGGGCAGACCCCGTACTCGCTGGGTCTGGACTGGTTTGTCCTGGCGCTGCTGGTCTCGGCCATCGTGTTTATTCCTCTGGAAAAACTGTATGCCAAGGACCCCGAGCAAAACATTCTGCGACCGCACTGGCGCACTGACCTGACCTACTTTTTTGTCAGTCACATGCTGGTGCAATTCATCCTGATTTTCATCACCGCTTCGTCGAGCTACATCGCCGGTTGGGCCGTGTCGCCGGGCTTTCAGGCCAGCGTGCAAAGCCTGCCGCTGGTGGTGCAGTTCCTGCTCGCGGTGCTGGTGGCGGACCTCGGTCAGTACTGGCTGCATCGGCTGTACCACGTTGTACCTTTTCTGTGGCGCCTTCACGCCGTGCATCACTCCAGCACGCACATGGACTGGCTGGCCGGCTCGCGCGTGCATTTCATCGAAATCCTGCTGACCCGCACCGGCGTACTGGTGCCGCTGATGCTGCTGGGCTTTGCGCCGCAGGCGTTGAATGCCTATGTGATTCTGGTC
This sequence comes from Pseudomonas sp. RA_105y_Pfl2_P56, assembly GCF_963970845.1. NCBI lineage: Bacteria > Pseudomonadati > Pseudomonadota > Gammaproteobacteria > Pseudomonadales > Pseudomonadaceae > Pseudomonas > Pseudomonas sp. RA_105y_Pfl2_P56. Next base: position 562 of record NZ_CAXAPL010000018.1, on the reverse strand, counting down.
GGCGTGCAAGCCGTACTGGCCCACGCCAACGTGCGGATCAAGGGTGGCTGGCTGAATTACCTGATCGTGCTGCCGCGCTACCACCACTGGCACCACGCCCGGCACAAGGACTACATCTACAAGAACTACGCGATCCACACGCCACTGGTGGACATGCTGTTCGGCACCTTCAAGCTCCCGCCGAAAGAATGGCCGGTGCGTTATGGCGTATTTGGCAAAGAGCTGCCGGGCGGGATTGTGCAGCAGCATCTTTATGCGTTTAAGAAGCCTGAGCCGAAGTAGGGCAGGTGGATGTGGAGGAGCCGCGTTGATCGCGGCTTTTTTACGTCTGTTGAACGGCAGGCTGTTGTAAAGGAAATGTCCTTCCGATTTTGAAGAATCCCCCTACAGCTATCTTTTTTTCGCCTCGTTACTGTGCCCGCCAGTCTTCGCGAGCACAAACCAGGGACGGTTTCGACATCGCGCTCTTTTCCTCTTTGCTTAAGGATAAGCGTATGTTCCGGCCGGCCAATGCGGCGCATTTCTCGTTGCAGATTCCTGCGATCCGTCACGACTTCAAGGT